>DASQCE010000282.1:0-4955 GCA_035634855.1 Mycobacterium sp. | reverse complement strand
TGGTGCCCGCACCGCAGCGCGCCGAGTTTCTTCGTCTGCACCCGCGGCACCCGCCTGGACGTCCACAACCTCTCTCGCACCTTCGCCGGCCTGGTCGATCTGGCCGGGATCACCGTCGCGCCGAGGCGGCGCCGGCCCCGGTTGCATGATCTACGGCATGGCTTCGCCGTCGCCACCCTGGCCGACTTCTACCGCGACGGCGGCGATGTTCAACCGCGGTTGCCGGTGCTGTCGACCTGGCTCGGACACGTCGACCCGAAGTCGACCTACTGGTACCTGCAATCCGTCCCGGAACTGCTCACCCTGGCCGCCCACCGGCTCGAGACCGCGTTCGGGGAGCCCTCATGACCGCACTCGCGCCGATCCTGCAGGGGTTCTTCACCGACAAGCTGATACGACAACGCCGCGCCGGCCAGAACACCCTCGCCGCCTACCGCGACACCTGCCGGCTGCTGCTGCAATTCGCCTCGCGCACAACCGCAACCGCACCCAGCGGCCTCGACCTCACCCAGATCGACGCCGGGCTGGTCACCGCCTTTCTGACCCACCTGGAAACCGCCCGAGGCAACACGGTCGCCACCCGCAACGCCCGCCTGGCCGCGATCCACTCCCTGTTCCGGTACGCGGCGCTGCGGGCACCCGAACACGCCGACCAGATTGCCCGAGTACTGGCCATCCCACCCAAACGCTGCGACCGAGCGGTGGTGAGCTTCTTGACCAGCACCGAAATCGATGCCCTGCTGGCCGCTCCCGATCGCACCACCCGACTGGGACGCCGCGACCACGCCCTGCTGCTGCTGGCCTGCCAAACCGGGTTGCGGGTCTCCGAACTGATCGCGTTGACCCGCGGCGACATTCACCTCGACCAGCACGGCGCGCACGTCCGATGTGACGGCAAAGGACGCAAGGAGCGTGCGACCCCGCTCACCCGGCAAACCGTTGCCGCACTGCGGGTTTGGCTCGCCGAACACCACGGCGGACCCGCCGATCCTGTGTTCACCACCGGGGCCGGCCGCCGGTTGTCACGCGATGCGGTGGCCAAGCTCGTCCGCAAGCACGCCGCTAGCGCCGCACCCACCTGCCCGGGCATCGCCGCCAAGAATGTCTCCCCGCACACACTGCGCCACTCGGCGGCGATGGCGCTGCTGCACGCCGGGGTCGACACCTCGGTCATCGCGCTCTGGCTCGGCCACGAGGACCCCAGCTCGACGCAGGCCTATCTGCACGCCGACATGAGCATCAAGGAGAACGCTCTCGCCCGGATCCAACCACCAACCAGCAGGCCCGGGCGCTACCGGGCGCCAGACGCCCTGCTCGCCTTCCTTGACAACCTCTGACCCCGATCACAAGGCGGGGTTATGCCGACCACTCGACCCCGATCACCCCCGTCGACCAGCACCGTCACGCCACGGTCGGCATAATCCGACAGTCGGCATAAGCAGACTTATGCGGAATTCTTATCTGGGGTAGATGATCTTGATATTGCGTTTCTGCAGGTAGACCGTTTGCGGACGCGTCCGTAAAAGAAGCGCTGTTAGGTGTCATGGGCGCTGCGCCAGGCGTTCCAGATGTCGGGGCGGAGCTTGCCGCGGTCGGGGACGGCGAGGCCGGTGGCGCGGGCCCAGGCCCTGACTTCGGCGGTAGAGGGTCGCGGCGCGTCGGGTGCGCGGTCGAGTTCGGTCGCGGTGTGGTCGACGGCCAGCGGGGTGAGCAGCGTGAGGGAGGCGTGCTCGGTCTCGGCCCAGGCGTGGGCGGCGGCCAGGAACCGGTAGGTCCATTCCTCGGCGAGTTGGCGGGTTTCGCAGAAGACGATCGGCACGTTGGGCCAGCGGATCTGGAGTTCGGCGAGACCGTCGGCGACCAGGGAGGGCCGGATCCGGTCGAGCTTGAACACCTGGGAGTAGCGGTCCTCGACGACGACCGCGGCGCGCGGCAGTGCCGCCAGCTCGGCCACCGCGAAGCGGAGTTTGCCGCCGGTCAGGCTGGCCACGAGGTCGACCAGGGACTTGCGTTCGACCGAGGCCACCAACCGCCCGCCGAGGGTGATGCCGTAGTCGCCGCACGGCAGGGCGCGTTTCACGGTGCGGACCTGTTGGCGGCCGAATCGGTAGGCGTACTGCTCGTGGGAGTCGACGACGATCTCAAGCTCGGTGATCCCTGCGGCCCGGGCGGTGGGTGTGCGTACGTTCGGGCGGGCCTGTTTGCGGGTTTTTGGGGACTGCCAGAAGACGACGTCGCGGCCGCGGGCCTTGGTGAACACGATCTGGGAGCGGCTCTCCCGGCTGCGGTCGACAACGACGTCGATGGCGGCGCCGCGCCGCACGCACGACCGGAGTCGGGTTCGTTCCACGATGTCGGGTTCGGCGGGCCACTCGTCTGCCGAAACCTGATAGCAGAACAGGGCTTTCGTGCGCGGCCAGGTACCGGCGGTGCGGAACACTATCCCGCCGGCCAGCGGGAGCCGCAGCAGATAGGGCAGCGTGGAATCCGGGTCCGGGTTATGAGCGATCAGCAGCTCCGCCAAAGCTTTTCAGTCCTCCGCTCGATCCTGGGCAGCAGGACGGCCGAGGCGCCGTCGGAGTTCGAGGTTCTCGCCGTGGGCGGCCTCGAGCGCCCGCCGCAGCGTGGCGACTTCCTCGTGGTGGCGGCGTTTGAGTTCGGTGAGCTGGGCCGTGAGGGTGCGTACGACGCTGCTGGGCTGGTCGGGGTCGGCCCGGTCCGGCGGGGGCGGTGGCATGCTGCGCTGCTGGTTGCGCAGCTGCTCGACCCGCCGTCGGATCTCGGTGTTGCGGTAGAGGAAATCCAGTGACACCCCGGCGATTTGGGCCAGCCCGCGGAAGGTGATCGGCGCGTCGCGGCGGACCATCTCTCGCAGACCCTGTTCGGCGCGGGCTTGGGCGGCAGCGCTCTTGGCGGTGGCGGCTCGACGAAGGTTGTCGGGGTTGCCGCGCATCAGTCCGTGTCCTGCTTGTCGGTGATGGCGGAGGTGCGCGCGTCGACGCCGGCGCCCCGGACAGCGCGGTCGGCGAGGCGGGTGTCGCCGAGGGTGAGAATGATGCGGCCGAGCGCGTCGCGTTCCTGGTGACGCCCGGCGAGCCACACGTTGTCCTCGCTCATGTCTTGCCCGGTCCGGGTCTTGAAGGCCTGGCGGCGCTCGGTGATCAGTTGGTCGGTGCGGGCCATCTGGGTTTGCAGCTCGGGCAGGAACGTCGGGTCGGTGGCGAACTTGTCGCACGTCAGGCAGGCGTTGCCCTTGCCGCAGACCTGACGGGGAGGCAGCAGGCAGTACCCGTTGGGCAGGATCCGGTCGGTACGCCTGTCCAACTCGAGCATGTCGTAGAGGTCTTGGGGGTCGATGTCGATCTCTCGCCCGTCGGCGGTGATCTTGCGGTAGCGCAGGAACTCGGCCTCGGCGGTGGACTGCAGGGTCTGCGCATACGTCATGCTCATGGTCGGCGTCAGATGGCCGAGGTAACGCTGCAACACATGCAACGGGACGCCGCTGTTCAGCAAGCTTGTGGCGACGGTGTGGCGGAATCGGTGGGTGCGGTTGAAGTCGACCAGGGCGCCGGTGCTGTCACGCACGTCCAGCCGGACGGCCAGGCCGGTGAGCAGATTTCGCAGGGTGTTGCCGGAGTAGGGCCGGTCACCGTTGCGGTTCATCTGCGCCGCAAGGAACAGGTACTTCGGGGTCTTGCCGGGTGCGCCGTGTTCGGCGAAAAATCCTGCCGCCCACTGTTGTTGTTCGCGGATGATCGCGACGACCTCGGCACCCACGAGGATGGTGTCCGGCGCACCGTCGATCTTGGTCTGCTGGTAGCGCAGCTTGGCGACCAGCGCCTGGCCGTCACCGTCTGCCGCGGGCTCGCCCGGCGGGGACGGGGCGCTCGGCGACAACGGCAGCAGTGGGTCGCGGTCGAGCAGGCAGATCTCGCTGACGCGCCGGCCCAGCAATGCCATCAGCATCGTGATCCGCATGGCCTGCTCGTCACCGAACCCGCCGTCGGCGACCGCGGCGCCGAGCAGGTCCAGCCCGCCCATGATCCGCGTCATGGCGTCGTCGTCGATGACCTGGCCGTCGAGTCGGGGCCGCGCCTTGCCGGGCAGCTCACCACGCCGGTAGAAGCCGGCGTGCTCGGGTCCCAGTCGCAGCCAGCCCGGTTCGGCCAGCGCGGCGGCGGCCGCGTCCTTGTTGTCGGTCATGAACAGGTAGAACTGCTCGACATCGCTGGCCAGGCGCTGCACCGACGCCGGCGACAACCGCTGGCCGGGGCGGCGGCCCCGGGTGACCGGACGGGCGCGCAGATGACCGAGGAAATCCAGCATGAGCGCA
Source organism: Mycobacterium sp. (assembly GCA_035634855.1). Classification (GTDB taxonomy): domain Bacteria; phylum Actinomycetota; class Actinomycetes; order Mycobacteriales; family Mycobacteriaceae; genus Mycobacterium. The sequence continues at coordinate 622 of DASQCE010000282.1, read as the reverse complement.
CGCATCCCGGCCGCGTGATCGGCCAACCACGGCCCATCGACCCCGCGACCGGCCAAGAACCCGTCGAACTCGCCCACCGCCACGACCCGGCGGTGCACTGTCGACCAGCTCAACACCCCGGTATCCAGGCCGACCTTGCAGTGCCACTGCAGCCCGCGCCGCAGCCACCGGGTGCCGATCCGGTCGAACCGCACCGAGTACCGGCCCATCGGCTCGTGATCGCGCAACGGGATCCGGTTGTCCTCCACCGGGTTCCATTGGTCCCGCTGCCACCACGGGCCGGCCTCGGAGGCGGTGACCAGCAGACGCATCATCCGGGTCAGCAACCGGCGGATGGTGGTCATCGTGGTAGCCGCCGGCAGCCGCCCGCTGCGGCGGTGCACCGCGCGCTGGATCTGTTGGCACCACTCCGGCACGGGCAGTCCGAGCAGGGAGGCGGGCGCCCGCCCGCCACGATCGGCGATCACCTCACCGAGCCGGTGCACCAGCATGCTCAAGCCCGGTGTGGGGATCTTCCCGCCCAACTCGATGATGCGGAACACACACCACACCACCTCCCGGCGCATCGGCTCCGGCAGCGGCGACAGGTCCACCCCGGCCCGCCAGGTCCCGTCGTGGCAGA
>DASQCE010000281.1:0-4921 GCA_035634855.1 Mycobacterium sp. | reverse complement strand
GGCAGGCGAATGCGCGCACGGGCCATATGGTGTCATGTTCCGCCGTCGGAGAGAATCGCGATGCTGAGCGGCGTGTAGGCGCCTCCGCTTTGTCGGTGGTGCTTCGTATGGTTGTGGCATGGCTGGTGCGTCGGATGAGGTGTCGGCATGAGGCGGGCATACAAGTTTCGGCTGCGTCCAAGCGCTCGCCGGCACATCGCATTGACGGCGTGTGTCGAGTCGCACCGCGAGCTCTACAATTCGGCCTTGCAGGAACGTCGCGATGGCTGGATGCATAGCAAGACCAGGATCCGGTACACGGATCAGGCGGCCCAGCCGACGGAGATCCGCAGTGTGCGAGCGGATGTGGCCGTGTGGTCGTATTCCAGCCAGCAGGCTACGCTGCGCCGGCTCAACAAAGCCTTCGATGGATTCTTCCGACGGGTCAAAGCCGGTGGGAAGGTTGGCTATCCGCGGTTCAAGGGGAGCGGTCGGTTCGACACTGTTGAATGGCCCAAAGATGGTGATGGCGCCCGCTGGCATCCGGACAGCACGCGGGTGTACTTGCAAGGCGTCGGGCAAGTTAAGGTCAGCGCGCACCGCGAAGTGCGTGGGCGAATAAAGACGATCCAGGTTCGCCATGAGGGCCGACGATGGATACTGGTCTTGTCATGTGACGAAGTGCCGACGAATCCTCTGCCGGGCACGGGCCACCAGGCGTCGATGTTGGAATCGCGAGCTTCGCCACCACGTCAGATGGTGCACATATCGATAACCCTCGCTGGGGTGCCGCATCCGACCGGTTGACGGCGGCGCAGCGGCGGCTTACACGCGCGAAGCCCGGCTCGAAGAATCGGTGCCGGCGTCGGGCGACGGTGGCCGCACGGCATCTAAAGGTGGCCAGGCAGCGGCGCGATTTCCATCTAAAGACCGCACGCGAATTCGTCAAGTCCTATGACCTGATCGTGGTCGAGGACTTGGCCATTGCCAACATGCTGCGCCGGCCAAAACCAGTGACCGACGCAGGCGCCCCCGGTCGGCATTGGCCCAACGGGGCGGCTGCCAAGACGGGGCTCAACAGGAGTATCAGTGACGCAGGCTGGGGCCAATTCGTCTCAATTCTGCGAGCCAAAGCGGAAGAAGCTGGGCGTCCCTGGGTGGAGGTCGATCCGCGGCACACATCTCACCGCTGCGAGGCGTGTGGGCACGCAGCGGTCGAGAACCGCGTCAGCCAAGCGGAGTTTTGTTGCAGGCGCTGCAGCCACACCGCCCACGCCGACGAACATGCCGCACGCAATATTCTTCGGGCTGGACTGGCCCTTCATGCGCGAACCGCATGAAAATAAGCTCACGGCAACCAGCTGCGAGAGAAGTCACATGGTGTCACGGTGCAATTGCTACTCATAAGGCACGCGCTTCCGCTTCGCAGCGAACCCGGGCAGGGCTCGGACCCCGACCTGTCCGCGGAGGGTACCGAACAGGCCAAACGGCTCCCCGACGCGCTGGCGCGCTTCCCGATCACTCGGCTGGTCAGCAGTCCGCAGGTCCGGTCGGTCCAGACCGCGCAGCCAGTCGCCGATGCCCTCGGGCTGACCGTCGAGGTCGACGAACGTCTCGCCGAGTATGACCGCCACCTGGCGCACTACATCCCGATCGAGCAGATCGCCGCGGAGTTCCCCGAGGAGCTGGCGCGGTTGGCCCAGGGGCACCTGCCCAGCAGCGTTGACGAGATCGCGTTTCTGGCGCGAATCAACGCGGGGATTCGCGACGTGGTGGCCGCGAGCGACCACGAGGACACCGTCGCGGTGTTCAGCCACGGCGGGGTGATCAACGGACTGCTGCACACCATTCTGGGCACCGAGAAGATCCTGTCCTTCAACGTCGACTACGCAGGCGTCACCCGGCTGCTCTCCTCGCGCGAAGGCACCCTCTATGTGGCCGCTGTCAACGGCACGGAACATGTATGGGACCTGCTTCCGAGAAATCGGCGATGAGCGCTCGCGCGAAGAGCAGAAAGCGGCGATGAGCGCTCGCGCGAAGAGCAGAAAGCGGCGATGGTAGACAAGTCCGGTGACTACCTCGCTCGAAGGACTTGACCTCGACGCCCTTGATCGCCACCTGCGGTCGGTCGGCGTCGCTCGCAGCGGTGAACTGCGTGCCGAACTGATCTCCGGCGGTCGGTCCAACCTGACGTTCCTGGTCTTCGATGACGCGTCCAAGTGGGTGCTACGCCGGCCGCCGCTGCATGGACTGACGCCGTCGGCGCACGACATGGCGCGCGAGTACAAGGTGGTGGCTGCGCTGCAGGACACCCCGGTCCCGGTGGCCCGCGCGGTCACGATGCTTAACGACGACTCCGTGCTGGGCGCGCCGTTCCAGATGGTGGAGCACGTGCCGGGGCGTGTCGTTCGCTACGAAAATGAGCTCGAGAAGCTCGGGGACAAGGCGGTCATCAGCGACAGCGTCGACGCGCTGATTCGGGTGCTCGCCGATCTGCACGCCGTCGATCCGGACGCGGTCGGGCTCGGCGATTTCGGCAAGCCCACCGGTTATCTCGAACGGCAGGTGCGTCGTTGGGGTGGGCAGTGGGAACTGGTTCGGCGCGAGGACGATCCGTGCGACACTGACGTCAAGCGGCTGCATTCCGCTCTGGCAGAAGCGATTCCGCCGCAGAGCCGCAACTCGATCGTGCATGGCGACTACCGCATCGACAACACCATTCTCGATGCGCAGGACGCCACCAGGGTGGTCGCCGTGCTCGACTGGGAGATGTCCACACTTGGTGATCCGCTCAGCGACGCCGCGCTGATGTGCGTGTACCGCCATCCGATGTTCAACCTGATCCATGCGAGCTCGGCATGGGCGTCGCCGCTCATCCCGGAGGTCGACGAACTCGCGAATCGTTATTCGGTGGCGGCGGGGCAGTCGCTGGATAACTGGGACTTCTACATGGCGCTGGGCTACTTCAAGGTGGCGATCATCGCCGCGGGCATCGCATTTCGGGCGCGGATGGGCGGCGGCGTCGCCGCCGACACCGACGCCGTGGATCAGGCTGTCGCCCCACTGATCGCCGAGGGGCTCAGCGCGCTCTCGCCTCGAGTGTAAAGCTAGCCCTTGGCCCTGAAGTTCTTCTTCGCTGCGCGGCGTAGCTGGACGATCCGGGCGGTGCCGGCGGCGACTGTCAACAAGCCGCCGCAGACCGCCGCCAACAGGATCGCCACGCCGACAGGAAGATTCCACTCCCAGGCGAAGAAGTGGATGGTCGCTGAGTTGGTGTTCTGCAGAATGAACACGAGCAGAAATATGAGGATCAGGAATCCGACGATCAGCGCTGACCAGAGCGCCGCCGCGCGGGTGAACTTGACCGCCGACTCGGGCGATACGAGATATTCGCCCGCAGTGGCTGTTGGATCCGGTGGTGTTCCTTTCGAGGACGCCACCGGGTGCTCGGCCGGCGCCGGTGATGGCACCGCGTGAGACGGCCGGTCGGGCGACACGGACGGATCGCTGGTCATGGCTCCATCTTTGCCCCTTCCGGCATCGAATGAAACCACCGCACCACTCATGGTGAGCTAAAGCGCGGCGAGGGCTTGCGGCTGCCGATAGGGTCGCGGGAGGCAGGTGACGCCGAAAGGACGTTCGCATGAACCCGGCCCGACGAACCCCGCGCTATCGAAGTCTGGCGGTCCTGGCGGCCGTGCTCGCGCTGATAACCGCAGCGTGCGGCAGCTCCAACCCGCTCGGCGGGGGATCTGCCTCCGGCGACCTCAAGTCGATTGTCGTGGGCTCCGCCGACTTCCCCGAATCCAAGATAATCGCCGAGATCTGGGCGCAGGCGCTGGAGGCAAACGGCTTCACCGTCGGCAGGCAGTACGGCATCGGAAGCCGCGAAACCTACATACCCGCGGTAAAGGACCATTCCATCGACCTGATTCCCGAATACACGGGCAACCTGCTGCAGTACTTCGACAAGAACACAAAGGTGACCACGCCAGAGCAGGTCGAGCTGGCGCTGCTCCGTGTTCTGCCGGGTGACCTGTCAATTCTCACCCCGTCACCGGCCGCCGACACAGACACTGTGACGGTCAGTCAACCGACCGCGCAGAAATGGAATCTCAAGACCATCGCCGATCTGGCCGCACATTCGCCTGAGGTGAAGTTCGGCGCACCGTCGGAATTCCTGAACCGCACCGAGGGGCTGCCGGGGCTCAAGGCGAAGTACGGTCTGGACATCTCGCCCAACAACTTCGTCGCGATCAGCGACGGTGGGGGACCGGCGACCGTACGGGCACTGCTCGATGGAACCGTCACGGCTGCCGACATCTTCAGCACGTCACCGGCGATCCGGCAGAACAACCTGGTCGTGCTCGAGGACCCGAAGAACAACTTCCTCGCCGCCAATGTCGTTCCGCTGGTGAGCTCTCAGAAGAAATCCGACCAACTGAAAAGCGTACTCGACGCCGTCAACGCCAAGCTGACGACCGATGACCTGATCGAACTCAACACCGCGACGTCCGGCAACACCGGCATCGACCCGGATGAGGCAGCACGAAAATGGGTACAGGACAACGGCTTCGACAAGCCCATCCAGGGATAGGTGGAATCAGCTCGTGATTAATTTTGCTGGTGTCACCAAGCAATATCCAGACGGCACGGTCGCCGTGGACGATCTGACCCTCGAGGTGCCGGACGGCACCTTGACGGTTTTCGTCGGGCCGTCGGGCTGCGGCAAGACGACCTCGATGCGCATGATCAACCGGATGATCGAACCGACGTCGGGCACCTTGACGGTCAACGGCGACGATGTCGCCAAGGTCGATCCGGTGAAGCTGCGCCTTGGCATCGGCTACGTGATCCAAAGCGCCGGGCTGATGCCGCATCAGCGCGTCATCGACAACGTCGCCACTGTGCCGGTGCTGCGCGGCGAGTCGCGACGCACGGC
>DASQCE010000280.1:0-17047 GCA_035634855.1 Mycobacterium sp. | reverse complement strand
GGTGGGACGAAGTCGACAGGAGGCCGCGAAGGTGCCGGTGGTTTGGGTCCAACGGCCGGTTCGGGCTTCGCTGTCGGCGGCTCGTAATCAGAATCTTCTGGGCCCGTCCAGCCGAGTTCTCTCCGCAAGGCGTCGTCGCGGTCGGTCACTACACATCTCCTTCGCTGTCAGACGACGCGGATATCGGCCACTTTCAAGTATCAATTACACCGGACCAGCTCCTTCGCATGCGGGGACCAGGGTGCGCCGTGACGGCCCAGCAAACGCTGTCCGTCAGTCGTGATGGCCGAGGACGGGCCGTTGAGGTGCGCCGATGGCCGGGAAACCGGAGGATGACGACGGCCGCCGTGCGTCCCATCGAGCACGGCATCACCGGGCGTCGCAGGCCTCGTCACGCAGCTCAAGGGCGAGTTTGCTAGCATTCGCGTAAGGTCAGCAAAACGCTGTGTGGATACGGGTGAAAGCATTGCTGGCCGGAGTGCCCGGCCAACGCGGTGCGGGCGTCGCCGGACCAGAAACTGGTGCATGAGCAGGCCTTTATGCGCTGGTACGCTGTGACGCGGCGAAGGGTTTCAAGTTTGGGTCAGTTGGGAGAGTCTACGGGTCGTGGCAAATTGGTTCTGGCGATGCGCTGCGGCAGCAGTTCACGGGTTCTGTGAAGCGTGACGGTCATCGGTGAGCTCATCGAGGGCATCGCAGGCCGCGCCGGACTCAAGAATGTCCGCGAGGTCGGCGAGCGCCTCAGAGAGTCGGACCGAGCTGGTGAAGTCGTCGAGACGCTGCTCGACGCGGTCGGATCGGATCTGCTCGACTATGGCCAGTTGCTCATCACGGGCCTGAAGAGCACCACGGGGCAGGGCGCCCCCGAGAACGGTGAGGTCTTCGGTCAAGCGCAGACGGCGTTCAACGGCGTCAACGACACGCTGAAATCCGCGGTTCCCGCTGACGGCTGGGGCGGCTCCGGCTCGTATGCCTATGCCGATCAGAACACTCGACAACAGCTGCGGTTGGAGGCGATGGCCGACGCTGATCATGAGGTGCACAAGGTGCTCTATCGCGAGGCCGCCCAGATCACCCTGCGGCGGGGCTACCTCGACGACCAGCACAACTTCTTGGCCAACACCAGCTACGTGACGTTCCCGCTGCAGTTCATCCCGCGCTACGGCGAGGCGATGAAGATGGCAGTGGAGATCGCCGCATTGCAGGCCGCCCTTGGCGAGAGCTACTACCAGATGAACCAGCTTCAGTCCGAGGTGGTGCAGAACGCCGCCGATCTGCAGCAGGCGGTCGGCCGATATTCGGGCGTGGCCGACGGTGCCGGATTACCGGGCGCCGCACTGAATTTCGATCCCCCGCCCCCGCCACCGGGGGGCGGTGCACTTCCGCGCGTTTCCCCGACTGAACGGCCGCAGCAGAGCCTCACACCAAGCAGTACCGCCGCCCCGTCCGGTGTCTGTCGCCCGATGGTGACGCCGGAGGAGACGACGGCTCTCGCGCCTCAGCCGACGGTGGCCGGTGCGCCGTCGCTTCCGCAGGTGCCGCCGGTGGGGTCTCTGCTGAGCCCGGTGGCTGGAATCGTCACCGGCGCAGTGCCGGCCGCCGGACAGCTCGGCGCCGCGCCGGGCCAGCGCCGCGTCAAGAAAGCCCGTCTGCGCGGCGACGAACGGACAGCCGGCCGCGACGAGACTGACGATAACGATCCGTCCGGCGACGCTGAGTCCGAGCGCGCGCCCGTGCGCGCAGAGCGCGATCCCACTTCCGACCGGCTGCAGGTGCCCGTCGAGGCTAGGTTGGATTCCGACAATTCACCCGGGCCGCCGCCGGCCAGGACGTCACCGCAGGACAGAGGGTAGGGAAGGGAAGAGGGGGAACCATGTCCGGCGACGATTTGCGCGTTACGACGGCCCATCTCGGCGATCTGGCCGTCAAACAGGGCCGTGCGGCGGTCGGGATCAGATCGGCCACGATGCTGGTGGAAGGCGCCGACGCGGCTTTGCGAAGTACTCACGGCAGCATCGCTTCAGCCTCTGCGAGTGCACTGGAAGCCGTACTCGCCGCGCGTCGAAATGCCGCCACGAAAATGGCTGCGATCTCAGATGGCTTGTGCGACAAGCTTACCGAAGCGACGAAGCGCTACGACCAGGCCGACGACGCGATGAGCGATGCCTTGCGCGAACAGATGCAAACAGGGCAAACATGACGCATCAGGCCCCAACGCATTGCGACGATGTCGTCGGCGTCGAGGTCACCATCGACGGCATGCTCGTCATCGCCGACCGCCTCCAACTGATGGACTTCCCTGTGGCGCTGGGGATCCGGCTGAATATCCCGCAGGTGGAACTGCGCGACATCGTGTGGGAGCAGGTGGGACGCGACCTGACCGCACAAGGTGTTCTCGATCTTTTCGGCGAACCGCACCCGGAGGTGGCCGCAATGGTCGACACCCTCAGCCGGGCCGACCGGACGCTGGAGGGCCGGTGGTGGCGACGTGATGTCGGTGGCAAGATGGTGCGCTTCGTGGTGTGTCGCAAGGCGGATCGCCATGTTGTTGCCGCGCGGGACGGTGACATGCTGGTCCTGCAGCGCGTCGCCCCGCAGGTCGGTTTGGCGGCCATGGTGACGACGGTGCTCGGCCCGGCCACCGCCGCCGATGTGGAGCCGCTCACCGGCATCGCGAGCAGATTGGCGGAATGCAAGTCGGCTAATCAACTCTCGCAGTACGGCATCGCGCCCGCATCCGCGCGCACCTATGCGGAGGTCGTCGGAGACCCCGCCAGCTGGGTCGAAATCACCGCGAACGAACGGCATCCCGGCGGCACGTATACCCAGGCGGACGTGGCAGCCGGTGTGCTCGACTCCCGGCAAGGCCGCATCGTGTCGATTCCACGGCGGGTGAACGGCGAGCTGTATGGCAGCTTCTTGCCCGGCAACCAGGACAACCTGCAGCGAGCGCTCGACGGGTTGATTGAGTTTCTGCCGTCCCGCGCCTGGTTCGATCAGACCGACGCCGACGCCCGTGCGGATTGATTGTGGAATGAGTAAGGCATTCGATGGTGGGTGAGGCTCCGCCACACAATTCCGATGACGAGCGCGACGACCTGGCCGCGCTCGATTTCTCCGTCGCCGAAAGTGGGCAGGTCGAGTCGGATCTCGACGCGCTTGGCGATTACGCCGAGGAACCCGCGGAGGACGACGAGCTTCCCGTACCGGTGTTCGCCGTGACCAATCCGCCGGGCACGGTCACGGTCACGGCATTCCTGGACGGCCGCGTCAAGCAGGTCGATCTCTCGCCGAAGGTGACCGAAATGACGGAAGCAGATCTCGCCGACGAGATTGTCATCATCGCGGGTCTAGCCACCGCGGACGCCAGGTCGGCCCAGTACGCATACATGCTTGAAGGTATGCGACACCAGGGCCATGACGATGTCGCGACCCGCGACTTCCTCGCCCGGGACCTGGATCTGCCCACACCGGACGAGGCCAAAGCCGCTCGGGCACAGCTTTTCTCGACAAGATATGCAGGTGATCATGACTGAGCAACTCGCTGGCCTCTTCGGCAGCGCAGTAGGAATGCTGGCCAGCTCCCAGGCACGCTCGTTCGAACTCTTCACCGAGGTCACTACTCTCGACGAATCCGCGTGCGACGCATGGGTGGGCCGGATCCGCTGCGGCGACACCGATCGCGTGACGCTGTTCCGCGCGTGGTATTCACGCTCCAACTTCGGCCAGCTCGCCGGTTCAGCCGAGATCTCGATGAACAGCCTCAATGCAAGGATCCCGATCGGCGGCATGTTCGGCGACATCACCTATCCGATCAACTCGCCGCTAGCGATCACGATGGGCTTCGCCGTGCACGAGGCCTCCGTCGGCAACTACGCCGACGCGATGGAGGCGCTTGAAGACGTTCCGTCCACTGGCGCAGAACATTTGGTGTCCTGGGTCAAGGCGGTGATCTACGGCGCCGCTGAGCGGTGGACCGATGTCATCGAAGAAGTGAGGGGTGCCGGCGGCTGGCCGGACAAGTTCCTTGCTGCTGCAGCAGGTGTGGCGCACGGAGTGGCAGCGGCCAACCTCGGATTGTTCACCGAGGCTGAACGCCGTCTGACCGAATCGAATTCGTCGCCTTCGGGGGAGGCATGCGCGCCAGCCATCGCCTGGTATCTGGCGATGACTCGTCGCAGCCAGGGCAACGAAGAGGCCGCGGTGGCACTGTTGGAGTGGTTGCAGGCTACCCACGCGGCGCCGAAAGTCTCTGCGGCGCTGAAGAACCCGACATTCCGATTGGTGACAACCACGCCGGAGAAGATCGCTGCGCGGCGCGACCCGTGGGATCCGTCCAGCGTGATGGCCGACACGTCGGGTCGGGAGAAGCTGCTCGCCGAGGCGCAGGCAGATCTGGACCGTCAGATCGGACTGACGCGGGTCAAGGAACAGATCGAGGCGTACCGCGCCGCGACGCAGATGGCGAAGATCCGTGCGGCCCGCGGCATGAAGGTCGCGCAGGCCGCGAAGCACATGATCTTCGCGGGCCCACCGGGGACGGGAAAGACGACGATCGCCCGGGTGGTGGCCAACATCCTGGCCGGCCTCGGCGTGATCGCCGAGCCGAAACTCGTGGAGTCCTCCCGCAAGGACTTCGTCGCCGAGTACGAAGGCCAGTCGGCGGTGAAGACCAGTCGAACCATCGACCGCGCCGTCGGCGGGGTGTTGTTCATCGACGAGGCGTACACATTGGTGCAGGAGCGCGACGGCCGCGCCGACCCATTCGGCACCGAGGCACTGGACACGCTGCTGGCGAGGATGGAGAACGATCGCGACCGCCTGGTCGTTGTCATTGCCGGGTACAGCGCCGACATCGACCGCCTGCTCGAATCCAACGACGGTCTTCGGTCGCGGTTCGCCACCCGCATCGAGTTCGACTCGTATATGCCGGACGAGATCGTTGAGATTGCGAAAGTCATTGCCGCCGATAATGACTCGACTCTTGACGAGGAAGCGGCCAAGCGGGTGCTCGAGGCTGCCACGCTGTTGGTGGAGCGGTCGCTGAACGGCAAGCCGGCGTTGGACATCGCGGGCAACGGCCGGTATGCGCGGCAATTGGTCGAGGCCGGCGAGCAGAGCCGGGATATGCGGCTGTCGCGGTCACTGGACTTCGATAGCCTGGGCGTCGATCAGCTCAGCGAGATCACCGGCGAGGACATGGCCGCTGCGATATCAGCCATCCATGGGCGCCTGAGTATCGGCGAGTAACCGATGGCGAGTTTTCGGCTTACCACCAAGGTCCAGGTCAGCGGTTGGCGCTTCCTGCTGCGCCGCGTCGAGCACGCAATCGTGCGGCGGGACACCAGGATGTTCGACGATCCGTTGCAGTTCTACAGCCGGGCAGTAGCGGCCGGAATCACCATCGCAGTTCTCCTCTGCCTCGGCGCGGGCCTCCTTGCGTACTTCAAACCACTCGGAAAGCGGGGCGGCGACGCCCTTCTCGTCGACCGCAGCACCAACCAGCTCTATGTGGTGATGCCCGGCACCGGTCAGCTGCGACCGGTCTACAACCTGACGTCCGCGCGCCTGGTGCTCGGCAACGCCGGCGTTCCGGTGGCGGTGAAGTCCGACGAGCTGGGCAGGATGCCCAAGGGGCAGTCGATCGGGATCCCGGGCGCGCCGTACGCCACCCCGGTCGCCGGTGTCGCGCAGTCGATGTGGACGTTGTGTGACACGGTCGCGAAACCTGAAAGCGTCGCGCCCACGGTGGACACATCGGTGATCGTGCAGCCGTTGGCGCTCGACGGCTCGGTCGGTCCGATGCGCCCCGACCAGGGTGTGCTGGTGTCCTACAAGGGCAGCGACTGGCTGGTCACCAGCGATGGCAGGCATGTAATCGACCCCGCCGACCGTGCCGTGACGTCGGCGGTCGGAATCCCGGTGACCGCCAGGGCGACTCCGATCTCCAAAGGCTTGTTCAACGCGCTGCCGAACGCTGGGCCATGGCAGTTGCCGGGTGTACCTGCGGCGGGCACCCCGAATACCGTTGGCCTGCCTGCGAATCTGGTGATCGGCTCGGTGTTCGCGGCGGTGACCGAGTCAGGCGAACAGCATTATCTAGTGCTTCCCGACGGTGTGGCACGGGTAAACGACACTACGGCGGCGGCGCTGCGGGCCACCAACTCCTACGGGCTGATCGCCCCGCCGTCGGTGGAGTCCAGCGTGGTCGCGAAGATCCCGGAGCAGGTCTACACCTCACCCCTGCCGGACAAGCCGCTGGAGATCCTGTTGCGTCAGGATGCGCCTGCGCTGTGCTGGTCATGGGAGCGTGAACCGGGCGACCAGGCTCCGAAGGTGACGGTCATCAGCGGCAGGCATCTGCCTATCGCATCGTCGGCGCTCACCACGGGTATCAAGCAGATCGGCGGCGACTCGGCGGTTTACACCGACGGCGGCCAGTACGTTCGGCTGCAATCTCCGGACCCCCGCTATGGCGAGAGCCTCTATTACATCGACCCGCAGGGCGTGCGCTACGGCTTACCGGACGAGGAGACCGCCAAGACCCTCGGCCTGATAGCGCCGAAGACCGCGCCGTGGCAGGTGGTGACGCTGCTGGTCGACGGGCCGGTGTTGTCGAAGCAGGCCGCGCTGCTCGAGCACGACACGCTGCCCGGCGACCCAAACCCCCGCAAGATCGAGGACGCGGGCGCGCAGCCGGGGGCGACTGGGACGGGCGTGGGGGGCGGCTGATGAGCACCAAGAAGTTCACCCCAATCATCAAAAGGGGACCACGGTTAACGCCCGGCGAGATCACCGTCACGCCGCCCGACGACCTCGGCATCGAGATTCCGCCGTCGGGCATCCAGAAGGCGCTGCCGTGGGTGATGGGCGGCGGCATGCTCGGCATGATCGCGATCATGATCTTCACCGGCATCAGGCAACTCTCGCCCTACATGCTGATGATGCCGCTGATGATGGTGATGGCCACTGTCGGGTTCATGGCCGGTGGCGGTCCTGGCGGCAAGCGCGTGCCGGAAATCAATGCCGACCGCAAGGAGTATCTGCGATATCTGGCCGGATTACGGACGCGTGTCACATCATCTGCCGCCGCGCAGGTAACGTTTTTCAACTATCACGCACCACATCCCGATGACCTGCTGTCCATCGTCGGTACCAACCGGCAATGGTCGCGTCAGATCAATGGCGACTTCTACGCGGCGACGCGCATTGGCATTGGCACAGAGCCGGCGGTCGACCGGCTGTTGAAGCCGGCGGTCGGAGCTGAGTTGGCCGGCCCACAGGGCGCACCGCAGCCGCATCTTGAACCGGTCAGCCACATGTGGGTGACGAAGTTCCTGCGCACCCACGGCCTGATCCACGACTGCCCGAAGCTGGTGCAACTGCGTACCTTTCCGACGATCGCGGTCGGCGGTGACGCGTCGGGTGCCGGCGGGTTGCTCACGGCAATGATCTGTCACCTGGCGGTATTCCATCCGCCGGACCTGCTTCAGATTCGGGTGCTCACCGACAATCCGGAAGACCCGAACTGGTCCTGGCTCAAGTGGTTACCGCATGTCCAGCATCAAAGCGAGACCGACGCAGCGGGTGCCACCCGATTGGTGTTCACCCGCCCCGACGGCGTGAGCGACCTGACCGCCCGTGGCCCGCATGCCGCCGACTCGGCACCAAGCGGGCCGTACGTCGTCGTCATCGACCTCACCGGGGGGCGGGCCGGATTCCCCGTCGACGGCCGAGCCGGTGTCACGGTGATCACGCTGGGCAATCACCGCGGCTCGGCGTACCGGATCCGCGTCGATGCCGACGGCAGCGCGGATGACCGCCTGCCCAACCAGACGTTCCGCCTCGTGACAACGGCGGCCGACCGGATGACATCTGCACAGGCCACCCGGGTCGCGCGCAAGCTGGCCGGCTGGTCCATCACGGGCACCATCATCGACAAGAGCGTCCGTGTGCATAAGAAGGTCGCGACTGAGTGGCACCAGCTGGTCGGTGCGCAGACGGTGGAGGAGGTCACGCCGAGCCGCTGGCGGATGTTCACCGATACCGACCGTGACCGGCTGCGGATCCCGTTCGGTCATGAGCTGAAGACCGGCGACATCATGCACCTGGACATCAAGGAGGGCGCCGAGTACGGCGCGGGGCCACACGGGATGCTCATCGGCACAACCGGTTCCGGTAAGTCGGAGTTCCTGCGCACGCTGATCCTCTCGCTGGCCGCGACCCACCACCCCGATCAGGTCAACCTGCTGCTCACCGACTTCAAGGGCGGGTCCACCTTCCTCGGCATGGAGAAGCTGCCGCACACCGCCGCCGTGGTCACCAACATGGAAGAGGAGGCTGAGCTGGTCAGCCGGATGGGCGAGGTACTCACCGGGGAGCTGGATCGCCGTCAGTCCATCCTGCGCCAGGCGGGTATGCAGGTCGGCGCGGCGGGAGCACTGTCCGGCGTGGCCGAATACGAGAAACATCGCGAACGCGGCGCCGATCTGCCGCCTCTGCCAACGCTTTTCGTTGTCGTCGACGAGTTCGCCGAGTTGCTGCAGAACCATCCGGATTTCATCGGTCTTTTCGACCGGATCTGCCGTGTCGGCCGGTCACTGCGGGTGCACCTGCTGCTGGCCACCCAGTCGCTCAATACCGGCGGCGTCCGCATCGACAAGCTCGAACCAAACCTGACGTATCGGATCGCGTTGCGCACCACCAGTTCCGCGGAGTCCAAGGCGGTGATCGGAACCCCCGAGGCGCAATACATCACCAACAAGGAGAGCGGTGTCGGCTTCCTGCGGGTCGGCATGGAGGACCCGGTCAAATTCCACAGCAGCTACACCGGCATCAACTATGTGCCGTCGGCTCCAGCACAGGAGGACGGCGAGGTCAAACCGCGCAACAACGGCCAGAGCCATCTGCGGGTCCGCCAGTTCACGGCGGCCCCGATCTTCGATACGGCGGTGACGTCATGAGGATCAGCGAGAAGCGGAAGGCGGGTCGCGCGTGAGCATCCGAAGGCGAGCGCGAGTGAGGATCGCAGCGGAGCACCCGAAGACGACCGCGAGTGAGGATCGCAGCGAGGCACGAGCGAGGACCGGAGCGAGCGGGAGTCGAGGCAGCGGCCGAGGACCGGAGCGAGTGGGAGCCGAGGCATGACTATCGAATCCGACCAGCGTGTGCTGCGCGAGGTTGTCCTTGATCAACTAACCACAGGAGAGGTCCGCGCGTACCGAATGTGGTTGCCACCGTTGACGAATCCCACGCCTGTCAACGAACTGGTGGAGCGCGACCACCAGCGGCGGCCGCTGCGGTTCGGGTTGGGAATCATGGATGAGCCTCGTCGGCACCGGCAGGAAGTCTGGGGCATCGACGTGTCGGCGGCCGGCGGCAACATCGCCGTCGGCGGTGCACCGCAGACCGGCAAGTCGACGTTCCTGCAGACGCTGGTGCTCTCCGCCGCGGACACACACACCCCGAAGCAGGTTCAGTTCTACTGCGTGGACCTCGGCGGTGGCGGCCTGATGTACCTCGAGGATCTGCCACACGTCGGCGGCGTCGCGACCCGTTCTGAACCTGATCGGGTGAACCGCGTTGTTGCAGAAATGAAAGCCGTTCTGCGCCAACGTGAAATTATGTTCAAGCAGCACCGAGTTGGATCGATGGCCGCGTACCGCCAGATGCGCGAGGACCCGCACCACCCTGCGGTGGCCGACCCGTTCGGCGATGTGTTCCTGGTGATCGACGGGTGGCCGGCGTTCGTGGCCGAGTTCCCCGACCTGGAGCCCGTCGTGCAGGACCTCGCCGGCCAAGGGCTGGCCTTCGGCGTGCACACCATCATCTCCACACCGCGCTGGACCGAATTGAAATCACGTGTGCGCGACTATCTGGGCACCAAGATCGAGTTCCGGCTCGGCGATGTTAACGAGACCCAAATCGACCGGATCACGCGCGAGATCCCCGTCAATCGGCCCGGCCGCGCGGTGTCGATGGAGAAGCACCACCTGATGATGGGGGTGCCGCGGCTCGACGGTGTCCACAGCGCGGACGACCTCGTCCCCGCGATCTCGGAGGCGGTGCATATCATCGCCGCGCGAAACGTCGAGCAGGCGCCGCGCGTGCGTGTGCTGCCGGAACGCATCTACCTCCATGAGCTGGATCCGCACCCGCCTGGCCCGGACGCCGACTACCGCACCCGGTGGACCGTGCCGCTCGGCATTCGCGAGTCGGACCTGTCGGTGGCCTACAACCCCATGCACATGACGCCGCACCTACTGATATTCGGCGCCCCGAAGTCTGGCAAGACGCGCATCGCGCATGCCGCGGCACAGGCGATCTGCGAGCGCAACAGCCCGACGCAGGTGCGCTTCATGCTGGCCGACTACCGGTCCGGTCTGCTCGACGCGGTGCCCGAGAGCCACCTGCTCGACGCAGGCGCTGTCAACCGTAACAACGCCACACTCGAAGAGGCGATCAAGGCGCTGGCGGTCAACCTGCAGAAGCGGCTGCCGCCGCCCGACCTGACCACCGCGCAGCTGCGGTCGCGATCGTGGTGGACGGGCCCGGACGTTGTGCTGGTGGTCGACGACTGGCACATGATCGTCGCCGCCAGCGGGGTGATTCCGCCGATGGCGCCGCTGTCCCCGTTGTTACCCGCCGCGGCGGACATCGGGCTGCACGTCATCGTGACGTGCCAGATGAGCCAAGCCCATCGGGCCACCATGGACAAGTTCGTCGGCGCGGTGTACGGGGCCGGGTCTCCGACGATGTTCCTGTCCGGTGAGAAGCAGGAGTTCCCCTCCAGCGAGATCAAGCTCAAGCGCCGCCCTCCGGGCCAGGCGTTTCTCGTCTCGCCGGATGGAAAGGAGGTCATCCAGGCCGCCTACGTGGATCCACCGGAAGAAGAAGTGTCGGCAGCACCCCTCGGCGGCGGTTAAGATATGACGGGGCGCTCAGCAAAGCTGAAGGCAATACGCCAGCAAAAGGATGGCGGGGGATGGTTCCGGTGCGTTTAGGCAACCGTCGATGGGCTGCGCCCAAATGAATATGCAGGGTTTTTCGGAACGATTAAGGAGTAATCGCAATGCAACCCATGTCGCATAACCCCGGGGCCGCCGGCGTCGGCGCTCAGGTCGTTGCAAATGGGGCCCGTGGCCTGGCCACCGGCACCGCTGCTTCGGCCGAGGTGTCCGCCCTGGTTCCGGCCGGTGCCGACGAGGTTTCGGCCCACGCAGCGCTGGCCTTCGCCAGCGAAGGCGTCGAGGCCCTCGCGCTGAACTCATTCGCGCAGGAAGAGCTGTCCCGCGCGGGTGTTGCGTACATGGAGGTTTCGAGCATCTACACCGCGGTCGACGGCGAGAACGCCAGCGTGCTGTCCTAACCCTGCAGCCAGGTCCGTCGAAGACAGACACCTATGCCAACACTTCCACAGATCGTCGCGATGATCTGGCATGGAATGCCGCCAGAGCTCAATACCGCCCGGTTGATGGCCGGGGCCGGCGGAGCGCCGATGCTCCAGGCCGCCGCGGGGTGGGAGGCGCTTGCGGTCTTCCTGGAAACCCAGGCCGATGAATTGGCGGGAAGTCTGGCCGCCCTGTCGTCGATATGGAGCGGCACCGCAAGCGAACGCGCTGTCTCGGCAACCATGCCGATGGTGGTCTGGCTACGCACCACAGCGTTGCAGGCGCAGAAGCGGGCGATGCAGGCGACGTCGCAGGCGAGCTCGTATGCGACGGCGATGGCAACGACGCCACCGATACCCGAGATCGAGGAGAACCACGTCACCCACGCGGTGCTGGAGTCCACCAACTTTCTCGGTATCAACACAGTCCCCATCGGCGTGAACGAGGCCGACTACTTCATCCGGATGTGGAACCAGGCAGCGTTCGCGATGGATGCCTACCAGGCGGATACCGTCGCGAACACCCTCTTCGAGCCGATTCCTCCGATGACGCCAATCGTCATTCCGGGGGTGGGCGAGACCAATGTGGGCGCCGCGTTGGGACAGGTTGCCGCGCAGGCACCAGGCGCGGTGGCGCGCGAGGCGTCGTTCGCGCACATTGGTGCGCAGGCCACCGTCGAATCGGCCGGCCTGCAGGCCGGACGCGGTGCGGCGCAAGCCAATCAGATGGCGACGACGGCGGAAGGCCAGGCGCAGAAGGCTCAGAACGCCCAGCAGTTCAGCGGCCAGCAGGACCAGATGCAGCAGGGCGCCCAGCAAGGCATGCAGATGGGCATGCAGATGGCGTCCCAGTTGGGGTCGACGCTGGGGCAGCTCCCCCAGCAGGCCAGCCAGATGGTGACGCAGCCGATGCAGCAGCTGACCCAACCGCTGCAGCAGGTGACGTCGATGTTCAGCCAGATGGGCCTCGGCGGAGACAAGTCGGCCCAGATGGGACTGATCGGGGCCAGCCCGCTGTCCAATCATCCGCTGGTCGGCGGTTCGGGTGCGGGCGCGGGAGCCGGGTTGGTCCGGGCGGCATCGCTGCCCGGTGCCGGCGGGACGGCGGCGCGCACTCCGCTGATGTCCAAACTCGTCGGGACGGAGATCGAGCCGACGGTATCGCCGGTGTCCGTGGCGGCAGGTGCCGCGGCGGGTGCGACGGCGGCCGGTCTGGCACCGGTCGGCTCGGGCGGCGGCGCAGGCCCGATGGGAATGATGGGTCACGGCCAGAAGAGCGGTGGCTCAAAGCAGGGACTGACGGCACCGTCGCCGCTCGCCTACGACCTGGCCGAAGACGAAGAAGACGACTGGTAGTCGACCACAAGACTTCCCGGCCGAAGGGCCGGAAAGACTCGCCATCGGATGGTGAGGACACGCAGAAGAGAAGGAAGTTATCCAGCATGGCACAGATGAACACGGATGCCGCTGTCCTCGCCAAGGAGGCAGCGAACTTCGAGAGGATCTCCGGAGAACTCAAGGGCGTCATCGCGCACGTCGAGTCGGTCGCCGGCGCCCTCGCCGGGCAGTGGCACGGTCAAGCGGGCACCGCAGCTCAGGCGGCTTTGATGCGTTTCCACGAGGCGGCCGCCCGGCAGGTTCAGGAGCTGAACGACATTTCGGCCAACATCCACACCTCGGGCGTGCAGTACACCTCAACCGACGAGGACCAGCACGCGACGCTGTCGTCGGCGATGAACCTCTGACCAGTAACGACCTATAGAAACGGAGAAACAATATGACCGAACAGCTGTGGAACTTCGCTGGCATCGAAGGCGGAGCGAGCGATATCCAGGGATCCGTGGCGACTACCGCCGGCCTGCTCGACGAGGGCAAGGGTTCCCTCGCGGCGCTTGCGGCGGTCTGGGGTGGCACCGGTTCCGAGGCCTACCAAGCCGTCCAGATGCGCTGGGACAGCACCTCAGCCGAGCTGAACTCCGCACTGCAGAACCTCGCATCAACGATAAGTGAGTCCAGTGCAACGATGGCTCAGACCGAAGCCGGCGTCACCGGGATGTTCGCATAACACGACAGAGCACGCGGGTGGGCGGGCTGGACGGTATGGCCGCGATCTCGCCCACCACGTGTGGCCTGGCGTGAACTAGCAGTAATGAGAGGTACCCATGTCGGCTGACTATGACCGGCTTTTCCACTCCTCGGGAGACGCTGTGCAGACAGCCGATGAGGAGTCAGAACGCGGCGCCGCGGCGCCGATGCCCACCGGTGGGCCAGGACGCAGCGAAGTGACGCCTCCCCCGATGCCCATCGCCCCGACCGAGGCTCAGGCCGCGCCCACTTCGCCGCCGCTGCAGACGGAGGTCACCACGCAGATTCTGCCCACCCGGACCGCAGGCACGCAGCGCCAGCCCAACGGGATGATGAGGGCGCCGCAGTCCAGGGGTCCGGCAGGCGCACGCTTCGAGCAGCCGCGGTCGGCCCCGACACCGCCGCCGCGGCCCGCGCCGGCGCCTGCTCCGTCACAGCATTTCGCTGAGGCGCAGGCCGAGGCCAACAGCGCGTGGCGGACCGCTCAACCGTCGGCCGGCCAGCCTGCGACGACCTCGGCGGCGACGATCGGAAATCACCGCGCTATCGACGCGCTGTCGCATGTCGGGGTCAGGTCTGTGGTCAAGATGCCGTCGCGGCGCGGCTGGCGTCACATGCTGTATCTGCTGACCCGCATCAACCTCGGGCTGTCACCCGATGAGCTGTACGAGATGGATCTGCACACCCGGATCCGTCGTAATGCACGCGATTCCTACCAGATTGGCGTCTTCGGCCTCAAGGGCGGCGTCGGCAAGACCGCCATCACCGTCGCGCTGGGCTCGGCATTGAGCAAGGTTCGCGGCGACCGGATCCTTGCAGTGGACGCTGATCCGGATGGCGGCAACCTCGCCGACCGTGCAGGACGCCAGTCCGCTGCCACCGTCTCGGACCTGCTCGCCGACAAAGAGTTGGCCCGCTACAACGACATTCGCGCGTACACCAGCATGAACGCCTCGAACCTGGAGATCCTGTCCTCCGAGGAGTACAGCGGGGCCAGGCGCGAATTCAACGACGACGATTGGGAGGGTGCGACCAACATCGTCTCGCGTTACTACAACCTCGTGCTGGCCGACTGTGGCGCCGGGCTGTTCCAGCCGGCCGCCCGCGGAGTGCTGTCGACGGTGTCGGGTCTGGTGATCGTCGCGAGCGCGTCGATCGACGGCGCCCGGCAGGCGGCGGTGACGATGGACTGGTTGCGGCAGAACGGATATCAGGATCTGCTAGGCCGTTCGTGCGTCGTGATCAACCACGTCGTGCCGGGTAGGCCGAACATCGACGTCGCCGATCTGGTGCAGCAGTTCGAGCGGCATGTTCCGCCGGGCCGCGTCATCGTGCTGCCCTGGGACAAGCACATCGCGGCCGGTACCGAGATCCAGCTCGATCTGCTGAGTCGCACCTTCCAGCGGCGGGTCGTCGAATTGGCCGCGGCCCTGTCCGATGATTTCGACAGGCTCGAACGTCGTTGACCTCCACCGCCGCCGCAGCATCCACGTCGAGCGTCACGCCGGGCCGGCCGTCAACCACACGCGTAACGATCCTGACCGGCAGGCGCATGACCGACCTGGTGCTGCCCGCGGCGGCACCGATCGAGTCCTACATCGACGAAACCGTTTCGGTGTTGGGCGAACTCATGGAGGACACGCCAAAGGACGTACTGTCCGGGTTCGACTTTTCGACGCAGGGCGTGTGGGCGTTCGCGCGCCCGGGCGCGCCGCCGCTCAAGGCGAACGAATCGCTCGACGACGCGGGCGTGGTCGACGGCTCGTTGCTGACCCTGGTGTCGGTCAGTCGCACCGAGCGCTACCGGCCGCTCGTCGAGGACGTGATCGACGCGATTGCTGTTCTTGACGAGTCGCCGGAGTTCGACCGGCAGGCGCTGAATCGCTGTGTCGGCCTGGCTATTCCAGTTGCGGCACTGGCGATCACAGTGATGTCGCTGGTGGCGTGGTCACGCACCGGGCACAGCTGGTACTGGCCGGTGGCACTGGGCGTGGTAGGGCTGGCGGTGCTGGGCGGCGCCGTGCTGGGGAGAAATCGCTTCGACAACGTCGACATGGTGGAGAGCCTGTTGGCCGCTGCGATGCCCGTGCTGGCGGGCGCCGCGGCACTGGCGGTGCCGCTACCCCGCGGGGTCGACTCGTTGGGCGCGCCGCAGATTGCGGGCGCCGGTGCTGTGGTCTTGTTGTTGACGTTGGCGACCCGTGGCGGCCCCCGCAAGCGCGCTGAACTGGCGTCGTTCATGGCGATCATGTCGATTGCGGTGACAGGGGCGGCCATCGCGTACGGGTACGGGTGGCAGTACTGGGTGCCGACAGGAGCCATCGCATGCGGACTGATCGTCGTGACGAACGCGGCCAAGCTGACGGTCGCGGTTGCACGCATCGCGCTGCCGCCGATCCCGGCGCCCGGCGAAACGGTCCACAACGACGAATTGCTTGATCCCGTCGCGACATCCGAAGGGATCGACGAAGAATCCTGGACGTGGCAGGCGATCATCGACTCGGTGCCGGACTCGGCAGCGCGGTTGCACGAACGCAGCCAGCAGGCCAAGCGCTTGTTGGTCGGTTTCGTAACGGCAGGCGCGCTCGTCTTGTCGATCGGCGCGATCGGCGTTGTCGTGCAAGGCCACTTCTTCATCCACAGCCTGATCGTCGCCGGCCTGGTTGCGGTCGTCTGCGGGTTTCGGTCACGGATATACGCGGAGCGCTGGTGCGCGTGGGCGCTTCTGGCTGCGACGGTAATCGTGCCGACCGGCGTGCTCGTGAAGCTGTCCATGTGGTACCCACACAGTGCCTGGCTGGTGTTGAGCATCTACACCGCGGGCGCGATCGTGGCATTGATCATCGTTGGCGCGACCGAAGGTGTGCGGCGGGTGTCGCCAGTGACCAAGCGGATTCTCGAACTGACCGACGGCGCGGCGATCGCAGCCGTTATTCCGTTGCTGCTGTGGATCGCCAGCGTGTACGACGTCCTCCGGAATCTGCGGCTATAGGTGAGCGATGAGCGGCGGAGCTATCCAGGTAGACCCGGCCGTGTTAGGAAGCGCCGCAACATGTTTCGGCCAGGCAGCGGACGGGCGACGGCGCTTCCGGCGCGAGCGGCGTGTCGGGCGGCTTCCGGATTCTCGCGGTGATCCGTGACGTCACGGCACTCGCCGCGAATCTCGATGCCCCCGCTATCGTAAGCAGGGCCCGTTGTCGGTGACCACGGCGATGGGTGCGGGTGCCTGGCCGATGACGTGTTCGGCGGCGTCGACGATGTCCATGAGGCCGCGGTCGGCGCGCAGGTCGTCCAGGTTGAGGAGGCGCTGGGCTTTGGGCGATCGTGACCCTGCCAAGAAGTTTGAGGTCAGCCTGTTGCCTGATCCGAAAATGAGGTGAGGTGCGCTCCCCCGGGTGATTTGGTCTGGCGCTGTGTCGAAGTCGTGTGGGTGGTTAGGCGGCCTGGATGGGGTCGAAGCGCACCGTGAAGCCCAAGGAGTTGGCCTGGCGGATGATGCGGCGCATGGCGCGTTCGGGATCGAGCCGGGCGAAGTAGTCTCCGCCGAGATCGTGGTAGTCGACGTTGTTGGTG
>DASQCE010000279.1:0-2462 GCA_035634855.1 Mycobacterium sp. | reverse complement strand
GCTGTGCCACGAATGCGGCGACGACGGCGCGCCACCCCGCATACATGGTCATCGAATATGCTTGCAGCGCCGCGGTTTCCAGGATGACACGCATCCGCTGCCGGTGCCGGGCGGTTTCCTGCTCGTCGAAGCTGTTGAACGCCAACAACGCTGTGCGCAGTGCCTCCCCGATCGGAACATCGGATTTCAGGTCGTTCAGCAGGTCACGCATGTGGTTCAGGTGCGCATCGAAGTCGCCCCAAGGCAGAGCGTTCTTGGACGGGTAGTAGCGAAACAGGGTGCGGCGCCCGATGCCGGAAGCCTCGGCGACATCGTCGACGCTGACCTCGTCGAAGCCGTGAGCGGCGAACAGGTCGATGGCCACATTGCTGATGTGGTCCCGCGTCGTGGAGCGCCGCCGGCCAACCCGGTGCTGGGAATCCGGCCGCATAACCCCACCCTTCCATTTCGGCACTCGATGCCATATTATTGCGACCTCGGTCACATTGTCGAGCCCCAACGCTACGAAAGGTGCTGTTCATGGAGCCTAACCAAGAAGTAGGAACCGAGGCCGGAGCCGCAGCGGCGGCGACATCAGGCAGCGAACTCGTCACCGAGACCTTGGTCGAAGAGGTGTCGATCGACGGGATGTGCGGGGTCTACTGACGGTGTCGACGCCTGCGGCGGCGTTTGATCCGGACCTGTGCTGGCGGCTGCACCACCAGGTGGCGGTGCGGCCCGAGCCGTTCGGTGCGCTGTTGTATCACTTCGGCACGCGAAAGCTGTCGTTTCTGAAGAACCGGACCATCGTCGAGGTGGTCAATTCGCTGGGCGACCACCCCGACGCCCGCGCGGCTTGCCGCGCCGCGGGAATCGACGACGCGCAGCAGGCGCCGTATCTGCATGCGCTTTCCGTGCTGGCCCAGTCCAAGATGCTCGTGAAAGGAGGCGATGATGGCCCCTGCTGATTCAGCGCTCGCGCCGGTCGGACAACCGGTGCCCCGGTTGGTCGAGCAGTTCGAGCACGGTCTGGACGCGCCGATCTGCCTGACGTGGGAACTCACCTACGCCTGCAACCTGGCGTGCGTGCATTGCCTGTCCTCGTCCGGCAAGCGCGACCCGCGCGAGCTGACGACGCAGCAGTGCAAAGACATCATCGACGAGCTCGAGCGCATGCAGGTGTTCTACGTCAACATCGGCGGCGGCGAACCCACCGTGCGGCCGGACTTTTGGGAACTCGTCGACTACGCCACCGGCCATCACGTCGGAGTGAAGTTCTCCACCAACGGTGTGCGTATTACGCGCGAGGTGGCTACGCGGCTGGCCGCAAGCGATTACGTCGACGTGCAGATCTCGGTTGACGGCGCGACGGCTGAGATCAACGACGCCGTGCGCGGGCCCGGCTCGTTCGCGATGGCGATCCGTGCGTTGGAGAACCTGGCCGACGCCGGTTTCTCCGACGCCAAAATCTCCGTCGTGGTGACTCGGCACAATGTCGATCAGCTAGACGAATTCGCTGCTCTGGCAGCGCATTACGGCGCGACGTTGCGCATCACCCGGTTGCGTCCGTCCGGCCGCGGAGCCGACGTGTGGGACGAACTGCATCCGACGGCGGCGCAGCAGGTGCAGCTCTACGACTGGTTGGTGGCCAAGGGCGACCGGGTGCTGACCGGTGACTCCTTCTTCCATTTGTCGGGCCTCGGTGAGCCGGGCGCGCTCGCCGGGCTGAACCTGTGCGGTGCCGGTCGTGTGGTGTGCCTCATTGACCCGGTCGGCGACGTTTACGCCTGCCCGTTCGCCATCCATGATCGCTTCCTCGCTGGAAATATCTTGTCGGACAGCGGTTTTGACAACGTCTGGAAGAACGCGCCACTGTTTAGGGAGCTGCGGGAACCTCAATCGGCCGGTGCGTGCAGCAGCTGCGGGCACTACGACAGCTGCCGCGGCGGCTGCATGGCCGCCAAGTTCTTCACCGGCCTCCCGCTTGACGGGCCCGACCCCGAATGCGTGGTGGGCTACGGCGCCCCTGCGCTCGAGCAGGAGCGGGTCAAGCCAAGGCCCAGCGGCGACCACTCACGCGGAACCAAACAGGGGCCGATTCCGCTGACGCTCCTGACGAAGCCACCGGCCCGGCTCTGTAACGAAAGCCCGGTGTAATGGCTGACCAATGGTTCGAAACGGTGGCGTTCGCTCAACAGCTCGCCAAGAAGCGTCTGCCCAAGCCGGTGTACGCGGCGCTGTTGGCAGCCAGTGAGAAGGGCGTGACGGTCGCCGACAACGTCGACGCCTTCACCGAGCTCGGCTTCGCGCCGCATGTGATCGGCGCGCTTGAGAAGCGAGATCTGTCGACAACCGTGATGGGACAAGATATTTCGCTGCCGGTGATGATCTCGCCGACCGGTGTGCAGGCGGTCCATCCGGATGGTGAGGTGGCCGTCGCGCGTGCCTCTGCCGCCCGTGGCACCGCGATGGGGCTGTCCTCG
>DASQCE010000278.1:0-2773 GCA_035634855.1 Mycobacterium sp. | reverse complement strand
AGACGCTCGGTGTTCCGCGACTCAACCTGCACACTGCGGAGCTGGTCGAAGGCAAGGCCGCCCGCCCGCGCTACCGCGCCACCGGCGAGATGTGGACGACCGCGCTACGCACACTGGAGCGCATCGGCGAACTCGGTGCGGCGGCCGGCGTGACGTTCTGCGTCGAGAACCTCAACACGATCGTCGACCATCCCGGCGTCCCCCTGGCCCGTGCCAAGGACACGCTGACTCTGGTGGAAGCCGTCGGCCATCCCAACGTGAAGATGATGCTCGACCTGTATCACGCCCAGATCGGTGAGGGGAACCTCATCGAGCTGGTGCGGCGCTGCGGCGACGCGATCGGTGAGATCCAGGTCGCCGACGTGCCCGGACGCTGCGAGCCGGGGACCGGCGAGATCAACTACGCTGCGATCGCAAAGGCGCTGCGCGACATCGACTTTGCCGGAACCGTCGGCCTGGAGGCGTGGGCCTCCGGCGACAGCCAGACGGCGCTGGAATCGTTCCGAAACGCGTTTCTCTGAGCAGCGAACGTGCGCTCACTGCGAATTTCGCTCCGATTTTTCGCAATGCACGCACGTTCGGTGCTAGCGGTCCACCAACGTGGTGTCGAAGTAGTACCGCGACGCGCGGTAGCAGTGCGTGCCGAACTCGACAGCGCTGCCGGAGTCGTCGAACGCGGTTCGGGTCATCGTGAGCAACGGCGCGTTGGGTTTCTCGTCGAGCAGCCGGGCCTCAGAACGGGTGGCGCCGCGCGCGCCGATGCGTTGGCGTGCGAGCCGAATGTGCACACCGCGCGCTCGCAGCGACTGGTACAGCCCGGTGCTCTCCAGCTCTGCGGCGTCAGGGGCGATCTCGGCAGGCAGATGATTGGTCATCACCGCGAGCGGCTCGCCGTTGGCGCAACGCAGCCGATGAATCGACACCACCTCGCGGTCCGTGGCCAGGTTGAGTTCGCGGGCGACCTCGTCGTCGGGCGGCCCGACGCGGTAGTCGAGCAGCTGCGTGGTCGGCTCCTGGCCGGCGCGGGCGAGATCATCGAACAGGCTGGTCAACTCGACGCGGCGATGCACGGGATTCTGCACCACCTGCGTGCCAACTCCCCGCTTGCGCACCAGCAGGCCCTTGTCGACGAGCTCTTGGATGGCTCGCCGGGTGGTCGGCCGCGACAACGTCAGCCGCTTTGCCAGGGCCAGTTCGTTTTCGAAGCGATCGCCTGGCGCCAATTCGCCGTCGCGGATCGCAGCCTCGATGGCCTGAGCGAGCTGATAGTAGAGAGGGACAGGGCTGGACCTGTCGAGCTCCACTGTCAGGGTCACGTCGTCTCCGATCTCGGGTTGGACCAGATGAACAGTAGCTGCATCCTAACATCGCATGATCGAAAGATAGAATGTCAGGACAATTTATTGACAGCGCCGAGTCATGCAGGGCACCCTCGATACCGAGCGATCAACTACCTGCGGAAGGCCGATCTTTTCGAACAAGGAGTCATTTGACGTCCTTCGAACAATCTGTCTGGCGCACCATGTTCCATCTATCTGGCGCACCACGTTTGGCAGCGCCGTTGACATCGGACCTCCAGCACGCAACACGGCTTAGGGTGCTCCCACCACCACCGCGATGCCGGCGGCTTCGGTCAGACCGTGAGCCAGTTCCAGCACGCGAGCGGCTTCCTCAGCGGTCGCACCTTCCGGCGCTGCCCCGCGTGCATGCCGGGCGAACGCCTCGGCCTGCAATTTCAGAGCATGCAACTGCGGTCCTTCCCCGGTTTCCGGCGAGACCACGTTGAAACGGGTGTGACCCCTGGATCCGTAAAGCTCAATGGACACGATGTCACCGCCTTCGTAGAACCGGCCAAGCGATATCACTGTCGATGTGCCACCGGAGAGCATCACCAGCGCTTGCGCGCTGTCGACATCGTTCTGCGCCCCCGGGTCTTCGGTGGTCGGAAACACCTGCGCCTTGACGTCTGTGAAATCCTGGCCGAGCAACCACCGGGTTTGGTCGACTTCGTGCACACCCATGTCGATGTAGATGCCGCCGCTGTCATTGCGGAAGGACAGCGGTGGCGGTGCCTCGTCCCACTGTGAGCACACCAGGAAGTGCACAGTGCCGTACTTGCCGTCGGCCAGATCGCTGCGCAGTGTCGACAGCTGCGGCACGAATCGACGCCAGTAGGCGATCTGCAGGGCCAGGCCCTTTTCGCTTGCGAGTTCGCCTGCCGCTCTGGCGTCGTCGGGTACCAGCCCGAACGGCTTCTCGCACAACACCGGAAGGCCGGCCTCGAGTGCCTTGCGCGTGGTGTCGATGTGCTGGGGCGTCGGAACGGCGATCAGGACGCCGTCGAGCTCCGATTCGGCAAACATCTCCTCCACCGTCGGATATACCGCAAGACCCTGCTCGCGAAGCAGCGCCGCCGCGGTCTCCACCGGCTCGGTGACAGCGACCACCCTGACTTCCGTCGAACCATCCAGCGCACGCAAGTGGGTGCGGCCCATCCGACCGCCACCGATCAGACCGAACCGAAAAGGTGCGCTCACAGGCCACGCGCCTTCAGGAATTCGCGGTTGGCCCGTTGGTCGGCGGCTGCGCGCGCGAAGCGCTCCGCTGTGGTCGGGAAGATGTCCTGCTCGACGACGAGCCAACCGGCGTAATCGATCTCGCGTAACGCAGCCAAGAACGCATCGACGTCGAGCGCTCCTTCGCCCAGTTTCGGGAAGACCTCACGCTCCCAAATCGCGTTGGTCGGCAAGCCCTCGTCGACAACCTGCTGGAA
>DASQCE010000277.1:0-2631 GCA_035634855.1 Mycobacterium sp. | reverse complement strand
CGGCGACCAGGACACGATTAACGGATTCGACCGTGCACTGGTGAAGGTGGCGGTGAACACGCTGCTGAATGCCGCCACTGCGAATAGAGCAATCCTCGCCATCACCGAGGAACTGCGTTACAACCGCGACCTGTGGGCAGTAAACGGCATCACATCAAGTAATCGAAACCCGTGTCGTGCTCTAGCCGAACGGGTAGTGGCTGCCATCCACGACAAGCATCGTCGGATCAAGAGCTACTTCGGTTCAGACTGTGGGGCAGGGTTCCAGCGCCAGGATTCGGATATGGCCATAGAGGTCATGAGCAGGATGATCCAAAGGACAGGGCGGTGCCCGCTACCCATCCATGATTCCTTCCTTGTCCCCAAGGTCGATGCCGACAGCCTGAGTCAAACGATGATTGAGGTAGCCAGAGAGTACGGACTGGAACTCGACCTCAAGGACTCTAGAGGGCGGACAACCCCCGCACCCCCTCTGGGGGGCGGGGCAACCTCTCCCCTCCCCCCTCTCTCCAGTTGTGGGTAACAGCCCCTGACCTGCGAGGATCGGATTGGCTGACTAGTGGTCGCCCACCGTGCGAGTTGGGGGCTGCGCCGTCTAGCCTGGATTTTTCGCGAAACGCGTGCGTGTCTGGGTGCTGATAAGCGAAAGTGCCTGTCCTGCAAGGCATGATGGGACTTCTCAAGGTTCCGTAATGCTGGCGGGAAGGCACTTTCTAGGTGAAGGGTAGCGTAGCGGTTTCGCGGGTGAAGGTGTCCGCGGATGGTCATGGTGTCGTGTCGCATGCCGGGATGGGGATGCTGCGTGAACTGGCTGATGTGACTGGGCTTTCGGCGCAGGTGACGGCCGTATTGGCGGACACGTATCGAGGTCCGTGGATGTATTCGCCGGGTGCGGTGTTCGCCGACCTGGTCGCGGCGGTGGCCGACGGGGCGGACTGCATTGACGGCGTCGGGCAGCGCTGCGGGGATCGGGAGCATGTCTTTGGCGCCGCGGCGTCGACGACCACGATGTGGCGGCTGGCCGATGCCCGCATCGACGCGGCACACCTGCCCGGTATCCGGGCCGCTCGCGCGCACGCCCGTGCGGCGGCGTGGGCTGCCGGGGCGGCACCACCGCCGGGTCAGTGGCTGCATATCGATATCGATGCCACCATCACGATCGACCATTCCGACAACAAGGAAGGCGCGGCCGCGACCTGGAAGAAGACCTGGGGCCATCACTCGCTGCTGGCGTTTTTGGACCGTCCCGAGATCGCCGATGGGGAAGCGTTGACCGGCCTGCTGCGACCGGGCAACGCCGGCAGCAATACCGCCGCCGACCACATCACGGTGCTGGGGTGGGCGCTGGAGTCGCTGCCCGAAGACTACCGGCCCGACCCCGACGACCCCGGCGCGCAACAGATTCTGGTGCGCTGCGATTCGGCCGGCGCCACCCACGGGTTCGCCGAGACGTGCCGCGCGCGGGGGGTGGGGTTCTCCTTCGGCTACGCCGTGGATGCCCGCGTGCAGGATGCGGTGGAAGTCCTCAACACCGCCGACGGCTGGTATCCGGCGATCGAGGACGGCGGCGCCATCCGTGACGGCGCCTGGGTCGCCGAAGCCACCGACCTGGTGGACCTGAGCAGCTGGCCGGCCGGAACCCGGTTGATCCTGCGGAAGGAACGCCCGCATCCCGGAGCGCAGCTGCGGTTCACCGATTCCGACGGGCTGCGAGTGACCGCGTTCATCACCGACACCCCACCCGGCGTGGTCCCCGGCCAACTCGGCGGGCTCGAACTGCGCCACCGCCAGCACGCCCGGGTGGAGGACCGGATCCGTCAGGCCAAGGCCACCGGGCTGGCCAACCTGCCCTGTCACCGCGCCGAGGCGAACGCGGCCTGGCTGGAAATCGTCTTGGCGGCAACAGATTTGGTGGCCTGGGCCAAACTCATCGGCTTCGCCGAGCATCCCGATCTGGCGCGCTGCGAGATCGAAACGTTCCGATACCGGGTCCTGCACGTCGCGGCACGAATCACCCGAGGCGCCCGTCAGATTCGACTGCGGATCGACTCCACCTGGCGGTGGGCGGCCGCAATCTCTGAAAGCTGGCACCGACTCCGCGCCGCCTTCCCTTAAACGCCCGCATCAACTGTTCAACCGACCCGAAAGACCCTTCGGCCCTGGAAAGCCCGCCCACCGAGCGACACCGGCCGATTCGTCATACCCATCCAGCACAATCAGGCCCCACAGGCCAGCCAGCATCGGCCCCAACCACCCCAAACCCCCCAAAACCCGCCGCACGAAAAATCGAGGCTAGTGAACCGAAACCCTAAGCAACCTAAGCCTCGATCCACTGACAAATAGGCTGTTTGTCGGGGTGTCGGGATGAGGAAAGTGCCCTCTGAGCTGGGAAGATTGATGTTCTTCAGGCAGCAATCGGTCCAGTTCGAGAAAGGCACTTCCAGTGCGAGTGTCCCACATGTTCACCCCGCAGTCCGCTGTGTTCGATGTGGACAATCTGGTGTCGTGCGCGGGCCTGGTGCCGGTGATGGCGCTGGCTGAGCAGGCGGGCCTATCGGAGTTGTTGGCCAACAAGATTCACATCGCAGCCCCGAGGGTCAAGTCGGGGTCGGCCAACCCGGCTCCGAAACT
>DASQCE010000276.1:0-2148 GCA_035634855.1 Mycobacterium sp. | reverse complement strand
GCCGGCACCTACTACATGATCCCGCAGGTGCGCGAGTTGATCGGCTATCCCGGGCAGCGGCGCATGCCCGCCGCGATCGACGCGGCCGCCGACGAGCTCTCGGACGACGTTTTCCAGGGTGCGTTGGACTACACCTCTAGTTACCGCCCCGCCTAGCACAAACCCTTGCCCCCACACTTCCCGAAACCGAGCACGACCACATCAGATAGAGGACACGTTCGTGAACACCACCCCCATGACCGCCGCCGCGCAGCGCGCCTATGCGCGCGATTTCGCCGTCCAGATCTCGGGCAATTTCATCGACGGCAGCTGGAGAGCGTCGGCGTCGGCGGACACCATTGAGGTTTTCGATCCCTCCACCGGGGAGCGCCTCGGCGAGGTCGCGTCGTCATCGGCCAAGGACGTCGACGCGGCGGTGACCTCGGCCCGCGCCGCTCAAAAGGCCTGGGCGGCCGCCACTCCCGCCGAACGCTCCCAGGCACTGTTCAAGATCGCCGATTCGGTGGAAGCGCACTTTGAGCAGATGCTGGCCATGGAAGCTGTCGACGCGGGAAAACCTGTCAGCGCTGTGCGTGACGACGAGCTGCCCGGCTGTCTTGACGCGATGCGCTACTTCGCCGGCGCTGGCCGAACACTGTCTGCCCAGGCAGGCGGTGACTATCTCGGCGGCATCACGTCGGTGATGCGCCGCGAACCTGTCGGCGTGGTCGCCGCCATTACCCCGTGGAATTATCCGCTGCTGCAGGCTGTCGCCAAGATCTTCCCCGCGCTTGCCGTCGGCAACACCGTAGTCATCAAGCCCGCCGAGACCACCCCATACTCGACGGCGCTGCTGGTTCAGCTCGCCGGTGCAATCCTGCCGCCCGGCGTGCTCAACCTCGTCTTCGGTGCCGGCGCGGTCGTCGGGGCCGCGCTATCACACCATCCCGACGTCGACGTCGTGTCCTTCACCGGCTCCATCGATACCGGCCGCAAGGTCGGCATGGCCGCCGCCGATGGTGTCAAGAAGGCCGTGATGGAACTCGGCGGCAATTCGCCGGTTCTCGTTTTCGCCGACGCCGACCTGTCCTCGGCCCTGGACGTCATCGCCGCGGGCGGTCTGTACAACGCCGGGCAGGAATGCATGTCGGCCACACGGCTCATCGTCGAGCGAGCCATCTTCGATGACGTCGTGGACGGGCTGAAGGAACGCTGCCAGCGATACCTCGTCGGCGACGCCCTCGACCCCAAAACGATGGTGGGACCGCTGAATTCGCGGGCACAACTATTACGAGTGGTCGCTAAGCTCGACAACCTCCCGGCGTCGGCCACCGTGGTGCTCGGTGGTCGGGCTGACACCGCCTCCGGCGGGTATTTCATTCCGCCCACCATCGTCGTCGACGTCGATCAGGACGACGAGATCGTCGCCGAAGAGATCTTCGGGCCCGTATTCAGTGTTCAACGCTTCGCCGACGAAAACGATGCGCTTGTCAAGGCCAACGGAACACGCTACGGACTGGCCTCCTCAGTGTTCACCTCCAACGTCGGCCGGGCCACCCGCGTGCAGAACGCGCTGAATTTCGGCACTGTCTGGGTCAACAACCACCTGGTGTTCGGGCCCGACCTGCCGGTGAGCGGCTTCGGCCTGTCCGGCATCGGCACCGAGAACGCGCTCGCTGGCTTCCTCGAATTCACCCGTGTCAAGCACGTCATGATCGACAGCCGCGTCTAAACCCAACGAGCCGGTGCGGTTTCAGCCGAGCGGAGCAAGCCCGTGCCGTGGCGGCGGCAACCCGCGAGTTTGATCATGGAGTGGTGCACCGGGCCCGACCGCGCACGCAACGTGCGCGGCCTCGCAGTATCTGCGACGCAACGCCGCTGGCACTGACCCCAGGTTCGGGAAGGAATTGACTTTGATCCATTTGCGCCGCGACGAACTCAATCATCGGATCGTCATAACGGCCGCGGCGCGGCTGGACGGCGGTCCCGTCCGCGTTCGTGCGACTCATCCCTGCAGCGGGCACCCCGGCCAAACAAAGCGTCCAGCGGGTGAATCGCGGTGAGCGGCAAGTGCTCAACCACGGAGTGGGCGATGGTTCCGGTGTCAGACATGCTGGCCCTCGTGCTGCCGCAGCGTTCGCGCACCGCTCCGTTGCTCGTTGGCATCGA
>DASQCE010000275.1:0-8830 GCA_035634855.1 Mycobacterium sp. | reverse complement strand
CGATCGGGCCGACCAGCTGGGTCTGGCGCTGCAGAGCACGCAGCACCTGACCGCGGTACCGGTCGTTGACCTGCCGGGGATTCCGGCCGGGGTGGTGGTGATTGACGAGACCGCGACTCTGTCGTTGGGGGAGCTGGGGGGAGAACCACACCGCACTGCGACCGGGCAGCCCATTGCGGTGACCCCATGGTCGGCGATGGCGCAGGTGGTGCTGCTCGAGCCGAGGTCGGCGCGCGCCGTGCTCGACGACATCGACCGCTTCGCCGCGCAAATCGAGGACAGCGGCCTTCCCCCGGCCTGGCCGATGGCGATGGCGGTGGCGGCCGCCCCCGAATACGCCGATGCCCACGCCGAAGCGCAGACGGTGATCGCAGCGCACACTCCCCGCGGCGTGGCCCCCGGCTCGGCGGCCGGCACCACCATTTCCAAAGTCCTGAAAGCGTTGGTCGGCAACAGCACAGCGGATGCCTGGCACGCGGTGCAGCACGCACCCCCTGGCGCGGCCTCCGAACACGCCGACCTGACCTACTTGCGGCGGGCTATCGTAGATGACACCTGGCTGAATCAGCTGGGCCCAATTCCCCTCGGCCCGCGACGGTTTCAGCCGACCTCGGTGCCGGCAGAGTTGTCAGCGGCGGTCGGCCCCGCCCTGGAGCGGGCGCGCGGCGTGGGCCCAGACCAGGTGGTGCGGCTAGTCGATCTTCTGATGCGCGCCGGCGTGGATGACGATCAGCTGTCGGCTGCGCTCAGCCGCGAAGTGGTGGCTTCCCTTTGCGATACGCAGTCCGGTATGCGGCTGATCCACCGGCTCGGGCAGCGCATCGGCACCGAGGCTCGGCTGGCGCTGGCCGCGGAGTCGCTGAAGGTCACCGGTCACTGCGACGGCTTGACTGACCTGAGCGATGAAGTGCTCGATTGGCTCTCCGAGGGCATCTCCGCGCCCGCACCGACCGAGCTGACACAGGCTCACCCCGGGAACGCCACCTGGAACCGTGCGGTGCTGCGGGGGGCGCGCACCCACCACCGGGGGGCAGCCGATGCTGCGGACCGCCGCGCGTGGCTGTGGTGGCTGCGGATCTGCGGCTCGCAACGCTTTGAACAGGCGGTCGCGGCAGAAGTATGGGAACCGGCCGACCTACTCGCGGCTGCCGGGGGCGCCCCACCGGGCCTGTCCGTGCTGCCCACCCTCCGAGGAGCACCGGACTCGGCGGCATTGGCTGCGTTGGCCTCCGCGGTGTTGGAAGCCAACGCCAACGACACCGCTGCGGCGTGTGCGGCGGTGCGACTGTTCGAGCCACGAATCTGGCTGCAGGAAGGGAACATTGAGACTAATCTGGCATCCTACAGCCCGCACGTAAACGCCGCGCTCCAGGTGCTGGGACCCGACCGGTTGCATCCCGACTTCGTAGTGCGCCTACTGACCTTGGCTGTGGTCGCGACGATCGCGGGTCAGCCTTATCCAGCTGGTTGCGCGGCGCTGGCCGCGGATCCGGCGCTGGCCGCCCGCGCAGTAGCGCACGTGGTGGCGCTGGTCGACGACCACGTCATCATCCCGGCTGTCGTGCTGGCAGCCAGTCTGGTCAGGACCGCTTCGGAGGAAACGGGGCCGTCCGCCGTAAGTGTCGACCACCTGTTGGCGCAAGCCGCCCAACAAATCGCCGCCACCCGCGACTTCACCGACGAGGAAATTGGTGACGCGGCGGAATTGATGGCGAAGATGTCGGGCGTCGACGCAGAGGGCTCATCGCTGCGCCGCAACCGAAAGCTGGTCACCAAGCTGCTGGCGCGCCGCGCGGCGGCGCCGCCGTCACTGGCGGCCCGGATTCGGGGGAATCGCTGATGCCGATTTACGTTGTGGGAGTGTCGAATCAGCGTGTGCCTATCCCCAATCAGGCGCTCGCGGTGTCGATCACTGGTTCGGTTCGGGGTGCCGAGCTGGACCTGCGTACCGCAGCGGAGCAGCCGGTCGTCCGCCCAACTGCGCATCACGCGGTGCTGCCCAGGATCACCGGCGAGGTGACGATCGGAGTGCGACCGGTCGGGGCACCGAGATTCGGGCCCGGCACCGTCATTCATCTCGCGATCGCGCACGACAACCCCGCGGAAGTCGACCCCGTGCAAGTGTTGTTCGACCCAGTCGACGTCAGCGGCGACTCGGCATTGATGTTCGCCGTGTTGAGGCCACAGGGATCCCACATCGAGGTAGCCATCAGCGCACTGGCCGATGTGCAGCTGAGTGCATTGGGGTCGGCAGCGCGCAGTTCGGCGCGCCAGGTGATTGGGCGTGGGCCTTCGCAGTCCGACGGGTCGGTGCTCGTGGCGCTGGACATCTCGGCGTCAATGCGTCCGTGGTTCGATGACGGCAGCGCGGCCGCGGCCACCGACATCGTGGTCGGGGTTGTCGCCGCGGCCGGCATTCGCAATGTTGCGGCGGTGCTCGTCGGGGCGGAAGTCACACCGGTTGTGATCGATGCGCCAGGCGGTGCCGGCTCTGATGTCGCGGGGCTGGCCGACGCGGTGCGCCGGGCGCGGCCGCGCTGGTCCGCGGGGGCGCGCTGGTCGCGCCTGGCGACGGGCCCTCGCATTATCGCCTGCGCCGATTCCCCGGCTTCCGCTGTGCGGCAGGGATTTTCGGTGATCGGCTTGTCCAACGACCGTCGGTTCGACGCGATGGGGGCGCGGCTGCCGTCGCCGCGGCAGGGCCAGGACGCGTCTGACGAGTTGCTCGTGCACCCGCAGGTGTTGGACCGCATCACCGCCGCCCTGCTGAGGGCGTTGACGTGACGAAGTGCCCGCGGTGCTTTTCGGTGCTGACCCCGCATCGGTACCTGTGGATGATGCCGCCACGATCCGGGGGCCCCCGCTACCTGGACGAGGTGGGATCGGCATTCCTGGGCGCGCCCGCGGAGTGCGGGCCCTTCTACAAGTGGGACCGCCTGCCGGGCGATCACAGGCCGCCACCGCCGCCGACCGACGCCAGCCGGGCGCTGCAAGGCCCGGTGGTCGAGGTGTGCCCGGTTTGTCACTACCAGCTGCCGGACGGCTGGCGTGTCGGGCACGCCACTTGCATCGCCATGGCCGGCGCCCGCGCGACCGGCAAAAGCCTTTACATCGCAGTGCTGGTCAAACAACTCGAGCTATTGTGTGAAAACCTCGGCTTCTCAATGGAACCCGCGACCCGCGCTACGGCCACTGCGTATTCCACGCATTATGAGACACCGCTTTTCGCGCATCGCGGACTGATTCCGCCCACCCCGACGGTGCACACTCAGGCGTCGTTGCAGCGGGAACCGCTGATTTTCAGCATCGGCGTCTGGCAGGGTGTGCGGCGCTATCTGGTGCTGCGGGATGTGGCCGGTGAGGACATGGAGACCGGCGACCTGAGCGCGCCACCGTTTCGGTTCTTTGCCAACGCCGATGCCGTGTTCTTCATGTTCGACCCTTTGCGGGTCAAGGCGATCCGAGACCAGTTGCAGGATCTGTTGCCAGCCCAGATATTCAGCGGCGGCGATCCGCGCACTGTGTTGAACAACGTGATGTTGGCGATCGGCGGCGGGCGGCCCCGGCTCGCGGTGATCCTTTCGAAGTTCGATGCGCTGCGGGTACTGCGTGACGTGGAAGGCTCCGAGTGGAGCTTGATCATGTCCAACGCCGGC
Organism: Mycobacterium sp.; assembly: GCA_035634855.1. Classification (GTDB taxonomy): domain Bacteria; phylum Actinomycetota; class Actinomycetes; order Mycobacteriales; family Mycobacteriaceae; genus Mycobacterium. The sequence goes on along the minus strand of DASQCE010000275.1, from coordinate 5,174 downwards.
GCGGCGTATCTGCGTGACACTTCCGACGCCCAGCACTACGACGAGGCAGGCGGCCGGCTGCTGCATGAAGAAGTACGCAGCCTGCTGACGCGGCTCAACGCGGCATCGATGGTGGCTGCGGTCGAAAACCCTTCTACTGGAACGCGATTGGTGTATCGATACTTCGTGTTGTCGTCGCTCGGGCAGCCGCCCAGTGGTAACCGCCTGCACGCACGGGGTATCGCCCCGTTCCGTTGCGCGGACCCGGTGCGTTGGATCACATCGAGTTTCGGGCTGCTGTGAGTCTTATCGGGGGTGGCGGGTCGCGAAAGCGGCGTGATCACACCGCTGGCAGGCTTTTTGAAACCGGTGGGTGTTGGGTCGAAGAGGAGGGACGCCAATGACGCACGGCGGCTGCGGTGGGGGCCCCGCCGCCCCATCCGGGGGTGATCCGTTCGGTGGAGATGATTTTGCGGGTGACCCGTTCGGCGCCCGACGGCCTGGTGCCAGCGCATCGCATGGGCCGGCGCCGACTTCCCAGCACCAGGAAACCAACACGCTGGCCACATTGTCTGTGGTGTTCGCATTCGTGTTCGCCCCGGCCGGGGTAATTCTCGGCCATCTGGCGTTGGCACAGATTCATGAGACTGGGAACCGTGGGCGGGATCGGGCGTTGGTCGGGGTCACGTTGTCGTATGTGTTCATGACCGTGGTCGTGGTGGCGCTGGTGGTCTCGGCCGCCGGCGTCCATGCGCGGTAATCGGCGGTCGCCTGGCGCGGCCGCTACTCTCGATGCAATCGGGTGAGGTGCGCAGATGACCGGCGGCGGGTATGGCGGCCCTACGGGCCCATACGACGGCGATCCGTTCGCCGCCGATCCCTATCCGCAGCCTCCGGTCATTTCGGCCCCACCGCCGCCTGCTCGTCACAAGGCCAATACGTTCGCAACGCTGTCGGTGGTTTTCGCATTTCTCTTCGCCCCTGTGGGCGCGGTGCTCGGCCATCTCGGGCTGGCTCAGATCCGGCGCACCGGGCAACGGGGCCACGACCGGGCGCTGATCGGGCTGACGTTGTCCTATGCGTTCATCCTCATTACGGTCGCCGCGCTGGTCATCTGGGCGGTCGTCGGCATGTGGCCGGAGCGGTCCTCCACCGTGGCGACGTCCCCACCTCCTGCGACGAGTTCGGCCGCCCCGGATGAGCGGCTCGTCAGCGCCGCCCAACTGCCGAAGCTGTTGCTCAGCATCGACGAGGTCAAGGGGGCGGTCAATGCACCCAACCTGGCCAAGGTCGAGGATGGGGCAGGCCTGAGCGGCGACAAGGGCATCAACGTCACCCCCCGCGAATGCCTCAGCTCGTTATTCGGTGGAGGCGCGTCGGCATATGAGCGCACCGCCGCTCGCGGGGCGTTCACGCGGGCCATCACCGGCGACGGCAACGAGGGTGTGATCCTACTGAACGAGGCCATGTCGACATTCGAAAGCGCCGCCGCCGCAAGTCAACTGGTGGCACGAGTGGTCGGCCAGTGGCGTGGTTGCGCGGGCAAGTCGGTGACCTTGATCGTCGACGGCAACCCCCTCACCCTCGATGTGGGCGAGCCGATCGAGAAAGGCACGGTCATGGTGCTGCGCAATACGCTGCGCAACGGTACGGCCGGTTTCAGCAGTGACCGGGCCATCGCGGCCAAAGCCAATGTGGTCATCGACTTGGACGCGGAGGGGTTCGACCTCGGCGACAGCCTCGAAACGATTGCCCACCTAATCCTGGAGCGGGTGCCGAGCTAAGCCGCGAGTGGGTAGCTGACCGCGTTCACCAGGGCGGCGGTGGCGGCAAGGTCACCAGCTGAACCCGGCGGCGATTGCTGAAGGCGACGGTCAGCCATATCGAGGCCCAGCCGCCGCACGCCCAGAAGGTCAGTAGCGTGAGCACGGCGTGCAGTGCATGGTTGGGGCCGGCCCCCACGATGCTGGTTTGCATGGGTACCCGCTGCGGCGGATGTCGGAGTGGCGCAGGCTGCGATGACGTCTTCCAACGGTATCCATCGTGCATTGCGCACCTAATTGACCGCGCGCCAATTCATGGCTCCGCTAGCCCGATCAGACAGGCAGCGAGAACCCCAAAATGAGAATTCTCTGGTGCCTTCTCCACGCATTCGTATTTCGCCCATTTACTTGAGCACTGACCGCCGCCTAGGTGATGATCCTCTCGTCACCGACGTCGTACTCGGCGACCGTGGCTGCCAGGATCGCGGCACCCTGTTCGTCGCTGGGACCGCTGCCGCGGAAGGCCTCGACCGCGGCCATCGATTCCCATCGTTCGAAGACGTTGATTCGGCCAGGGTCGAGCAGGTCTGCCGACAGCGAGAAGTCGAGGCAGCCCGGTGTCCGGCGCGCCTGCCGCACTACCTCGACGCATCCCGACAGGTACTCGTCGCGTTGCTGCGCGTCGACCACGACGTGTCCAGCGACAATGACCATTGGGTCTCCTTCGTCTGTGCGATCGAACTATCACCTGATATGACTGCACTTCGGGTCAGAAATCACCGCCGAGCGTTGGGTGATGAAGAATGGGGAAGGCATGAATCTTCGAGAGGCACGACAAGTCCTCGGCTCGCTCGACACCGATCCCGACGCCGCGCGCGTGTTCGGAGAGGTGTACGAGACCGCTGACGGGGCAATGGTCATCCCGGTCACCAGTGTGCGCGGAGCATCCAGACCCGGCGTCAGCGACGGCCGATCTGCCTTGCACGCCAGGCCGGCAGGCGTGTTCGTGATCAAAGACGGTAAGGCGGCCTGGGTGCCGGCAGTCGACGCAGGCCGCATCGCGATGATGGGAATTCTGGTCGGCCTGGTGTCGGCGGCGCTGGCCGGCGTCGCTATGGTTCGTCGTCCGCCGTGGCCCGATCTGCACGGCGATATCTCGCGCTCGCGCTAGCCCGCCACGCCGCCGCGAACGCGGCGATGATCAACGCCGCCAGCGCGACCAGCCACGGCCACGCCCCGTGCTGGTGGACCCAGCCTGCGATCGCACCCTGCACGCGACCGGCGGCCGCGATCACCGGGTCTTCGGGATTGCCGTTGCCCGCGAAGAGCCGAATTTCGTACAGGCCGTAGTAGCCGACATAGACGCCGACAACCAGCAGCAGTGCTCCGCTGATCCGGTTGACATACGGCACAATTCGACGCATCCGGTCGACGGCAGCCGAACTGGCCAGCGCGGCGGCCACCGCGAGCACCCCGACCACGAGAGTGAAGCCGGCGGCATAGGCGACGTAGACGGCCATGCCGCCGAGAACCGAGCCACCGCGAAGCGCGGCGGCGGTGACTGCGAGGAACGGCCCGACCGTACACGACAACGACGCAACCGCGTAGCTGATCCCGTAGGTGAACATCGAGCCCAGTCGCGCCGTCGGTGCCCAGCGCGCGCCTCGTGCCGCGCCACGCAGCATCGTGATCTCACGTCCCGCAAGCAGCCAGATACCAAGGGCGACAAGGACGATGCCGATCACCACGGTGACGTACGGCAGATAACGCTGCACGGTCGCGGCCGCCGACACGGTCAGGAGGCCGAATCCGCCGAACACGGCGAGGAATCCGGCCGCCATCGCGGCGGTGGCCGTCACCGCCCGGGCCACGGCGGCGTGTCGATCAACATCCTCGCCCCGCACCACCAGGGCCAGATACGCGGGCAGCATGGCGAAGCCACATGGGTTCAGCGCCGCCAATAAGCCAGCGCCGAAGGCCAAGCCCACCAGGTCTTGGTCCACGGTGCGCGGCGACCTAGGACAGCGCCGCTACCCGGTCGGACAGCTCCTGGGTGGGCATGGCCGCGGTCGGGTTGTTCACGAACGTCGACGAGCCGTCGGCACGGTAGAACACGTAAGCCGGCTGCCACGGGACGTTGTAGCGGGCCCAGATCGACCCGTCGGCGTCGTTGAGGTTGGTGAAATTGAGGTGGTACTTCGACACGAAGCCCTGCATGGCCGCGACGTCGGAGCGCGCCGCGACGCCGACGAAGGTGACGCTGGGATTGGCCGCCGCGACCTGGCTGACGCCGGGCGCCTCAGCGTTGCAGAAGGGGCACCACGGCGTCCAGAACCACAGCACGGCAGGCTTGCCAACGAGGCTCGCCCCGCTGAACGGCGTGCCCGACAGCGTCGTCCCGGTGAACTGCAGCCGGTCGTCCGCGACCGCCGCAGGCGGACTGACAAGCCCGAACGCCAGCGCAGCAGCCACCGCGCAGAGTGCGAGTGATCTGCTCAGTCGCGGGAATCGTCTGCCCATCCCCCATCTCCTTCGCTCAAGCGGCAGCGCGTGGATGTCCTGCGTCGCACACTTCTAAACACGATGGCACCGCCGTAGCGGTTCACGTCCGGAAAGGGTCAGATGTCGCTGGAAAATGGCCTGGCGAAGGCGTTTGGGCTGACGAGCGAACACTTCGACCGAATGGCGCTGCTCTCCGACGACGTCAGTTCTGCCGCGGTACCAGTTCCGCCACGAACCGATCGATGAAATCGTCGATGTTCGCCTGCTGGGCGGGTCGGATCACGAACTTGGTCAAACCCGCCGCCAGATATGCGTCGAGCCGACGGTGCAGTTGCGACCAGTCGGCGGCGATGAGGTCGGCGGGATCGACATCGGGCCTGCGCCGCTTGACCGCGGCAATCAGTCCGTCCGGCATGTCGCCGTCGCTGACCGCGAGGTTGATCCCGAAATGATCAGATTCGATTTCGCGGTCCGCTTGTGCAGCCGCCCGTTGGATCTGTTCGCGACCACCGCGCGCTTCCTCTGGGGTGAGGAAGCTACCGAGCCACCCGTCGCCGAGCTGGCCGATGCGGCGGAACGCCGCAGGCGCGGATCCGCCGAGCCAGATGTCGAGCGGTTTGGCCGGTCGCGGTTCGACATCGGCGGAACTGACCGCGAAATAATCACCCGCGAACGCAACATCTTGTTGTTCCAGAACCGATCTCAGCAGCTGCAGCGATTCATCGAAGACTGCGGCTCGCTCCCCTTCGGGCACCACGAAGATCTCGCGTTCCGCGGGAATCGCCGACCGCAGGCCGAACACCGGCAGCACTCGTTTGGGCGCAAGACCGGCCAGCGACGCCAGCTGTTTTGCCACCAACACGGGATGTCGGCCGGGAAGTACCGCCACCGACGTGCCGACCTTCAGATTTGTCGTTCGGGCCAGTGCGT
>DASQCE010000274.1:0-4731 GCA_035634855.1 Mycobacterium sp. | reverse complement strand
GAGCCGTCCGATGCGGGCCAGTCCCGCCCGTGCGACCACGATGCCGTCGAGATCACCGTTGCTAACCCTGTTCAACCTGGTATCAAGGTTGCCTCGTAGGGGGCGGATTTCCAAACCGAGACCCAATGCTCTAAGCTGTGCGGTCCGTCGCGGGCTCGACGTGCCGATCACAGACCCCCTGGGCAACTCTCCGAGCACCAGCCCGTCACGGGCCACCAACGCGTCCCTGGCGTCCTCGCGCGGGGGTATCGCCGCGATGTTGAACCGCGGGTCGGGTGCGGTTGGCAAATCCTTGTACGAGTGAACGGCGATATCAACGACCCCGTCGCGGATCGCTTCCCGCAGCGCCGCGGTGAACACGCCGACACCGATGTCGGCGATCGGCCCGCTCGACCGGTCGCCTTCGGTGGAGATGATGACGAGTTCGGCGGCGTGCCCGTTGGCCGCCAGGGCGTCTTTGATGACACCGGCCTGGGTCTTCGCCAACAGGCTGCCCCGGGTGCCTATCCGGATTACTGCGTGGCGTTCGGTCAAGCGTTACTCAGCCTTGTCGAGATCGGTTGTCACCAAAGGCAATTCGCCTGCGGCTACGGCGTCGACGGCCTGCTGGTCGAGCTCGAACAGCTCGCGAAGGGCCTCGGCGTAGCTGTCGCCGCCTGGCGCGCTGGCCAACTGTTTGACCCGCACCGTCGGCGCGTGCAGCAGCTTGTCGACGACGCGGCGGACGGTCTTGGCGACCTCGTCACGGTACGCCGCGTCGAGCCCGGGCAGCCGGTTGTCCAGCCGCAGCAACTCGGCCTCGACCACGTCGGCGGCGCGCCGCCGCAGGGCGGTCACAGTCGGGGTGACCTCGGCCATCCGCTGGCCGGTTAGGTAGTTGGCAACTTCGGCGGCCACGATCGTGCGGGCGGCCTCGGCGTCGGAAGCCGCGGCGCGGGCCGACGGTTCCCGCTGGATACGGTCCATGTCGACCACGAACACGCCCGGCAGACCGGCGACCGTCGGGTCCACGTCACGAGGCATGCCGAGGTCGCAGATCACCAGCTGCCGCGACTCTTGGCCGTGAGCGAGGCCGCGATGCACATCGGCGAGCGACACCACGGGCCGAACCGCGCCGGTGCAGCAGACGACGACGTCAGCATCGGTCAGTACGGGCGGTAGGTGGTCGAAAGGGAAGGCGTCGGCGGCTACGCCGAGTTCCTGGATGTTGTGGGCGAGCCTCTTCGCGCGGGGCAACGTCCTGTTCACGACGTGGATGCGCTCAACCCCCGCCCGCGCCAGATGCTTGGCCGATAGCGCGCCCATCGAGCCGGCGCCGACGACGACCGCAGTGCGGCCGGCCAGGCCGCCGATTTTGGTTTCGGCCATGCCGAGCGCCACCGAGACGACCGACGCGCCCGCGGAGTCGATGCCGGTCTCGGAGTGCACCCGCTTGCCGACGGACAACGCGCGCTGGGACAACTCGTGCAGCGTGCGACCGACGGTGTGGTTGGCCTCGGCGGCGGCATAGGCGCGGCGGACCTGGCCGAGCACCTGCTGCTCGCCGATGACTGCGGAGTCCAGGCCGCTGGCCACGGCGAAGAGATGCTCGACGGCCGCTTCCGCGTACCGCACGTAGGCGTATTTCGTCAGGTCACCCAGCGACATGCCGGAATGTTCGGAGAGCACCGAGCCGATGACCGACAGGCCGCCGTGGAAGGCCTCGACGACCGCGTACACCTCGACACGGTTGCAGGTAGACAGGACCATCGCCTCGGTCACCAACGAGGACTGCAGCACCTGGTCGATGATCTTGGCTTGATCGGACTCATCGGTGCTCAATTGCTCCAACACCGATACCGGCGCGCTGCGGTGCGAAACCCCGAAAAGCAATACGCTCACGGCTTCATCACCACGTCATCCAAGGTAGTCGTTTACCAGCTGGGCGACCAAATTTGCTGGGTTGTTTCCCCAGGTCGCTTCGCCCTTCCCCCGCAAGCGGGTGGGGTTGCCCCCAGCTTGCGAGGGGGAGTACCCCCAGCGCCGGACGTCCGTCAACCCCTGGCAAGATCCGCCCGCAGCCGGGTCTCATCGACCTCCCAATAACTGTGCTCTGCGCCGTCAAGCAGCACCACAGGAAGCCGGTCGCCGAACTCGGCACGCAGCGCCGAATCGCCTGCCGCGGCGACGGCGTCGACATCGGTGATCCTCAGCTCGAAGCCCAGCTCGTCGGCCAACTGCGCGAGCCGTGTCGCTGCGCCCGAGCAGATCGTGCAGCCCTCACGTGTGAGCAATTCCACCCGCCGGTTCATCCCGCAAGTATCCGCCCGCTGCGACCGACCTGAGCCGTCGGTAGTCACCTCTACGGTCATGGCGTGCAGCCGCATGGCACGGCCCGCGTCGATCCGATACCGGCCACTCGGCAAGGACAACATGGGAGTCGGCCCGCCAGTTGCCGCAACGGACCCGAGCCGAGCGCAGGGTTCGCGCCGCGGCGTTTCGGGCGGTGGAGCACACACGGCTTCACCCTAGGTGCGGCCCAGTCGTTCGTTTCGGCGCTCCGCCAGTCGCGGGTGCGCGACACCAACTCGACCGCCCTGTCCCAAACGTGCCTGCGCGGGAACCGCAAGAAAAACCCGTTCTCCCAATGCGTCCACCATTGCGAGCACGGCTTCACCCTAGGAGCATCGAGATCTGCTCTCCGCCTACCTCGGACTGCACGTCCACAGGAACACGGATGGTTTCGACCGGCTGGACTTGAAGGCAGTCAACGTTGGCTGGCTTAACCGTCAGGACATCGACGGGTGCCGAGGTCCAGTCGCATCATCACCCAACCGGCGAGGCCGCAGACATCCGCCAACGCAGAGGTCGGTGGCGCGCATCAGAGCGCCGCGCAAAGCCAAGGCCGCGAAGCGACAGAGCCGGTCGGCACAAACTTCCACCATCAACCGGCCTTTGGCGATGCACACATGAGCAACGAGACAGCCGCGCGGCTGGAGGAATCCCGGACATCCTTTGCCGCGAAGACGTCAACTACTGTTAATCCGTGTCCGACAGCGGGACAGCCGACGTCGAGGCTGCTCAACAGGCGCTCGCCGGCGAGGCCAGTGCCGCGGCCGCCGTCACCGACCTCGAGATCGAGGCCGTCACCGCCCCGCCTCCCCCGCCGCCTGATCTGACCGCGGCGGCGTTCTTCGACGTCGACAACACGCTCGTGCACGGCTCGTCGCTGGTGCACTTCGCCCGCGGTCTGGCCGCCCGCAAGTACTTCACCTACGGCGATTTAGGCCGATTCGTATACGCGCAAGCCAAGTTCCAGCTCACGGGGCGTGAGAACAGCGAGGACGTGGCCGCGGGCAGGCGCAAGGCGCTGGCGTTCATCGAGGGCCGCTCCACCGCGGAGCTGGTGGCTGTCGGCGAGGAGATCTACGACGAGATCATCGCCGACAAAATCTGGCCGGGCACCCGCGCGCTCGCGCAGATGCACCTCGACGCGGGGCAGCAGGTCTGGCTTGTCACCGCGACGCCCCACGAGCTGGCCGACACGATCGCCAGGCGGCTGGGACTGACGGGTGCGCTGGGCACGGTCGCCGAATCGGTCGACGGGGTGTTCACCGGCCGGCTGGTCGGCGACATCCTGCACGGCACCGGCAAGGCGCACGCCGTGCGGTCGCTGGCCATCCGCGAAGGGCTGAATCTGCGCCGCTGCACCGCATACTCCGACAGCTTCAACGACGTGCCGATGCTGGCTCTGGTCGGCACAGCCGTCGCGATCAACCCCGACGCCGACCTGCGCGACCTGGCCCGCGAGCGTGGCTGGGAGATCCGCGATTTCCGCACCGCGCGCAAGGCCGCCCGGATCGGCGTGCCGTCGGCGCTGGCGCTCGGCGCGGTCGGCGGGGCATTGGCAGCGATTGTTTCGCGACGCCAAGATGGCGGCTGAGCGGCGGGGTCCGCGCCGCGGCAAAGTGAACTGAGAGCTCGCTGATAGGCTCGCGCGCTAACAGATCAAGGGGAGAAGCGGCCACCATGGGCATCGCCGACAACATCATCGGAACCCACTACCGGTACCCGGACTACTTCGAGGTCGACCGAGAGAAGATCCGCGAGTTCGCGCGGGCTGTCAAGGACGAACATCCGGCCCACTACAACGAGGACGCCGCCAAGGAATGCGGCTACGACGCGCTGGTGGCCTCGCTGACGTTCCTTGCGGTGGCCGGACGTCGCGTGCAGCTCGAGATCTTCAACCACTTCGACGTACCGATCAACATGGAACGCGTGCTGCACCGCGATCAGAAACTGACCTTCCACCGGCCGATCCTGGCCGGCGACAAGCTCTACTTCGACTCATATCTGGATTCGGTGACGGAGTCGCACGGCGCAGTGGTCAGCGAGATCCGCGGCGAAGTGACCGACGCCGACGGCAAGCCGGTGATCACGAGCATCGTCACCGTGCTCGGCGAGGCGGCCTCCGACACCGAGGCGGACGAAGTAAGCGCACAGATCGCCGCCGCGCGCGATGCTGCGATCGCGAAAATGATTGCTGGGCAAAGCTCTTCGACGACCTAGAGATCCGTCCGGCGAGCAGAAGGGAAGGGCCCGTTTTTCCGCGTGTCGGGGACTTTTCCGTTCCCCTGCTTGCGCGTGGGCCCAGCGCGCAGAGAACTCAGCCGAAGAAGGTGTTGCGGCGGTTCGCCAACAACTGATACAGCGTCTGCTGGATGGTTTCGCGGACCTGGTCGGTCAGCTCGA
>DASQCE010000273.1:0-5609 GCA_035634855.1 Mycobacterium sp. | reverse complement strand
GGCCAAGCAGAGATCCGGAGGCAGATCCAGCAACGCGGCCGCCCGCAGATAGGCATCGGGCGCGGGTTTGCCCCGCGGCACCTCGTCGCCGCACACGGTCGCCGAAAAGTACTGGTGGCCAATGCTGTTCAGCGCCCTGTCGGCGAGTGCGCGCTGGGTGTTGGTGACCAGCGCCAGCGGAGTCCCTTCGGCCGAAAGCGCTTCCAACAACTCCTGCGCCCCGTCGCACCAGGGCAACCCAGCGTCGAACAATTTGCCCGTGTAGTCATGCAGCCAGCGGATGGACTCTTCCATCGAAACCGGATCCAGTTCGAGGCCCAGGTCGGTGTACACCGTGTGAATGGTGTCCTCCGCTGAGCCGCCTACCAGCGATGCGCGCACTTCCGGCGTCAATCGGCCGCCGAGCTCTTTATAGAGCGCAGCCAGCGAGATGTCCCAGAGCTTTTCGGAGTCGACGAGCGTGCCATCCATGTCGAACAGCACCGCTTGCATGACACCAATTCTGTCATGGGTGCGACGCACGGTGAAAATCGTGACGATTCTCGTGACCGGCGCCACACGAAATATCGGCCGACGCATTACACGGGGCACTGCTGGTCACGCTCGGCCGAGCGCCTGTTGAAGGGCAGGGTCGCGGAACTCACAGGCAGTCCGGCCGCGACGATGGACTAGTGGGCCGCGCAGAGCGCCGAACTGTTCAGCTGACTCAGGTGTTGAAGTATTTCGCCTCGGGATGGTGCAGCACGAACGCGTCCGTGGACTGCTCGGGGTGAAGCTGTAGCTCCTCGGACAGCGTCACACCGATCCGATCGGGCTGCAGCAGCCCGACCATCTTCGCGCGGTCCTCGAGATTCGGGCATGCGCCGTAGCCGAACGAGAACCGGGCGCCGCGGTAACCGAGCTTGAAGTAATCCTCGACGGAGTCGGGGTCTTCGGCGGCCATCACGTGATCGGCGAACTTCAGCTCCTCGCGAACGCGCTTGTGCCAGTACTCGGCGAGCGCCTCCGTCAGCTGCACGCCGATACCGTGCACCTCGAGGTAGTCGCGATACGAGTCCGACGCGAACAGCTCGTTCGCGAAATCGGCGATCGGCTGCCCCATGGTCACCAACTGGAACGGCAGCACATCAACCTGGCCGCGCTCGGTCGCCAGCTCGCGGGACCGAATGAAGTCGGCGATGCACAGGAACCGGTCACGCTGCTGACGCGGGAAGGTGAACCGGAAGCGTTCCGGCGCATTGGGTTTCGGCTCGGTGAGCACGACGACGTCGTCGCCCTCCGACACCGCCGGGAAGTAGCCGTACACCACCGCCGCATGCGCGAGGATGCCACCGGTCGACAGCCGGTCCAGCCAGTACCGCAGTCGCGGCCGTCCTTCGGTCTCCACCAGGTCTTCGTACGACGGGCCCTCGCCGCCGCGTACGCCGCGCAGCCCCCACTGCCCGAGGAACAGCGCGCGCTCGTCGAGCAGGCTCGTGTAATCGGCCACCGCGACGCCTTTGACAATCCGGCTACCCCAGAACGGCGGTATCGGCACCTCGACATCGGCGGCGACATCCGACCGCGCGGGCACCTCGACCGGTGTCTCGGACGCCTTGCGTTCGGCGGCAATGCGTTTCGACCGTGCGTGGCGCGCCTTACGTTCGGCTTCCTTCTCGCGCGCCGCGACAGCCTCCGGGCTGTCGGTGTCGACGGCGCCACCGCGCTTGGTGGTCATGATGGTGTCCATCAGGCGCAGCCCCTCGAACGCGTCGCGCGCGTAATGCACTTCGCCTTCGTAGACTTCGGCGAGATCGTTCTCGACGTAGCCACGGGTCAGCGCCGCCCCGCCGAGCAGCACCGGGAACTTCTCGGCGACCCCGCGGGTGTTCATCTCCTGAAGGTTCTCCTTCATCACCACCGTCGACTTGACCAGCAGCCCGGACATCCCGACCACGTCGGCGCTCTTGTCCTCGGCCACTTCGAGAATGGTGTTGATGGGCTGCTTGATGCCGATGTTGACGACCTCATAGCCGTTGTTGGTCAGGATGATGTCGACCAGGTTCTTGCCGATGTCATGCACATCGCCCTTGACGGTGGCGAGCACGATTCGGCCCTTGCCGCTGTCATCGTCGGACTTCTCCATGTGCGGTTCGAGGTAGGCCACCGCGGCCTTCATCACCTCGGCCGACTGCAGCACGAACGGCAGCTGCATCTGGCCGGAGCCGAACAGTTCGCCGACGGTCTTCATGCCCGCCAACAGGTCCTCGTTGATGATGGACAGTGGTGGCTTCTCGGTCATGGCCTCGTCGAGATCGGCCTCCAACCCGTTGCGTTCGCCGTCGACGATGCGTTGCGCCAGCCGCTCGAGCAACGGCAACTTGGCCAGTTCCGCGGCGCGCGACTCCTTCGACGAGGCCGCCGACACGCCTTCGAACATCGCCATGAGTTCGGTGAGTGGGTCGTAGCCCTCGCGGCGACGGTCGTAGACGAGGTCGAGAGCGACCTCGCGCTGCTTGTCGTCGATGCGGTTCATCGGCTGGATCTTGCTTGCGTGCACGATCGCCGAATCCAGGCCGGCTTCCTGGCACTCGTGCAGGAACACGGAGTTGAGCACCTGTCGTGCAGCGGGATTCAGGCCGAACGAGATGTTGGACAATCCCAACGTGGTCTGCACGTCGGGGTGGCGCTGCTTGAGTTTCCGGATGGCCTCGATGGTCTCGACGCCGTCCTTGCGGGACTCCTCCTGCCCCGTGCAGATGGTGAAGGTCAGGCAGTCGATCAGGATCGACGACTCGTCGACACCCCAGTTGCCGGTGATGTCGTCGATCAGCCGTTCGGCGATTTCCACCTTCTTGTCGGCGGTGCGTGCCTGGCCCTCTTCGTCGATGGTGAGCGCGACCACGGCTGCGCCGTGTTCGGCGACGAGCTCCATGGTCTTGTGGAATCGGGAATCGGGGCCGTCGCCGTCTTCGTAGTTGACCGAGTTGATCGCGCACCGGCCACCGAGGTGCTCCAAACCCGCCTTCAGCACCGGGGTTTCGGTGGAGTCCAGCATGATCGGCAGCGTTGACGCAGTGGCGAGCCGACTGGCCAGCGCGTTCATGTCGGCGACACCGTCGCGGCCGACATAGTCGACGCACAGGTCGAGCAGGTGCGCACCGTCGCGCGTCTGCTCCTTGGCGATGTCGAGGCACTTCTGCCAGTCCTCGGCGAGCATCGCCTCGCGGAACGCTTTGGAGCCGTTGGCGTTTGTCCGCTCACCGATCATCAGCACCGATGCGTCCTGCGCGAACGGTGTCGACGCATACAGCGACGCCACCGCGGGTTCGAAGGTGATGTGGCGCTCCGCGCGCTGCACACTGGGGACCGCCTCGGCGACCCTGCGGATGTGTTCCGGTGTGGTGCCGCAGCAGCCCCCCACCAGCGACAGCCCGTAGTCGGTGACGAAGCCCGACAGCGCCTCAGCGAGCTCGTCGGGCTGCAGTGGATATTCGGCGCCGTTGGCACCCAGCACGGGCAGCCCGGCGTTGGGCATCACCGAAACGGGTGTGCGGGCGTGCTGGGACAGATAGCGCAGGTGCTCGCTCATCTCGGCGGGCCCGGTGGCGCAGTTCAGACCGATCATGTCGACGCCCAGCGGTTCGACCGCCGTCAACGCGGCCCCGATCTCACTGCCCAGCAGCATGGTGCCAGTGGTTTCGACCGTGACGTGGGCGATCACCGGGATGTGGCGGCCGAACTGGGCCATCGCCCTGCGCGAGCCGAGCACGGCGGCCTTCAACTGCAGCAAGTCCTGGCAGGTCTCGACGAGGATCGCATCGGCGCCGCCCTCGAGCATGCCGAGCGCGGCCTCCGTGTACGCGTCGCGGATAACCGCGTACTCGGTGTGACCCAGCGTGGGCAGCTTGGTGCCCGGGCCCATCGAGCCCAGCACGTACCGCCTGCGATCCGGGGTGCTCATCTCGTCGGCGACCCGTCGTGCGATCGCAGTGCCCCGCTGCGAGAGATCCCGGATCCGGTCGGCGATGTCGTAGTCACCGAGGTTCGACAGGTTGCAGCCGAACGTGTTGGTCTCGACCGCGTCCGCGCCGGCCTCGAAGTAGTTGCGGTGGATGGTCTCGATCACATCCGGCCGGGTGTCGTTGAGGATCTCATTGCAGCCCTCGAGATTGTTGAAGTCGTCGAGCGTGAGATCGGCCGCCTGCAGCTGAGTGCCCATCGCGCCATCGCCCACCATGACCCGCTTCGACAAGGTGTCGAGCAAATCGGTGTCGTACGCGCGATCGTTCACAACAGTCACATCGACAGGGTAGTCGCTCTATCAATTCGGTTCTTCGCGCGAGCGCTCATCCTCGCAGAGCGGGCCTGTGTGGCGATGGCGCTCCTAGCCGCCACACAGGGCTTACGCTGGCCTGGTGACCCCGTCGGATGAGAGCGGGCCCCGGTCCGATGCTCTTCGCGCAAGCGGCTCATCGCCAGCCGGTCCTGACATGCCCAAACTGAACGACACGATCGTCGTCGCCGCCTTCGAAGGCTGGAACGACGCAGGCGATGCGGCCAGCGACGCGCTCGAGCACCTGGATGCGATCTGGGAGGCCGAGCCGATCGTGGAGATCGACGACGAGGCCTATTACGACTATCAGGTGAACAGGCCGGTGATCAGGCAGGTCGACGGCGTCACCCGGGAGCTGGTGTGGCCGTCGATGCGGATTTCACACTGCCGCCCGCCAGGCTCCGACCGCGACATCGTGTTGATGCACGGCGTGGAGCCGAACATGCGGTGGCGCACGTTCTGCGCCGAACTGCTGGCGATCGCCGACAAACTCAACGTGCACACCGTCGTCATCCTCGGCGCGCTGCTGGCCGACACCCCGCACACCCGGCCGGTCCCGGTCTCGGGAGCGGCCTACTCCCCCGACTCGGCGAAAGCGTTCGGCCTGGAGGAAACCCGCTACGAAGGCCCGACGGGCATCGCCGGGGTGTTTCAGGACGCCTGCGTGCAGGCTGGTATCCCGGCGGTGACGTTCTGGGCGGCCGTTCCGCACTATGTGTCGCAGCCGCCGAACCCCAAGGCGACGGTGGCGCTGTTGCGTCGTGTCGAGGACGTGCTCGATATCGAGGTACCGCTTGCCGACCTGCCCATCCAGGCCGAAGAGTGGGAGCAGGCGGTGAGCGAGATGACGGGAGAGGACGACGAGATCGCCGAGTACGTCCAGTCGCTCGAGGAGCGCGGTGACGCCGAGGTCGACATGAACGAGGCGCTCGGCAAGATCGACGGCGATGCGTTGGCGGCAGAGTTCGAGCGCTATCTACGCCGGCGCGGCCCGGGCTTTCGGGGTTAGACCTTAACCGCCTGTGGTGCCTTCCACGTGCCGTTGAGCGCATCGGGTTTGGGCCAGTACAGCCGGAGGACCACGAAGAACGGACCCTTCGACGCGGGCAGCCAGTTGGACTCCTTGTCGGTGCCCGGCGACTCGTTCTGGATGTAGAACGTGTAGCCGCCGTCGGGGTCGGGCACCAGGCTGGGCAACATCGGCGAATTGATGAGATAACGGTTCATCGAGTTGGCCACCAGCAGGCTCTGCGGCAGTTCGTACATGGTCAGCGACCAGAACGCGTTGACAGGC
>DASQCE010000272.1:0-5257 GCA_035634855.1 Mycobacterium sp. | reverse complement strand
CGACGTCTGACCCTCAGACGCTTGCTGAGGGCGCGTATTCGGTTTCCGCCTACCCCGAAATCAACTCACGCATGCCTGCATACGGCCACGTCGCTTGAAGTCGCGGAATCAAATTGCGCTACTGCGAGTTTCACTAATCAGACCGCGGTGACCGGGGGGGTGCCGTCGGTCCGAAGGAGCAGACGTGGAAGGCACCACAAATGAATAGACTGACGCTTGCCACAATTGCGGGAGGAACATTCGTTGCACTCGCGCTGGGACCCCCCGCAAGCGCGGTGGCCGCGCCGTCGGGCATCGGATCGGCGCAGGACACCGTCAATGAGTTGGAGAACAACGGCTTCAAGGTCGTGCTGAATAAGACGGGCGTCAGCCCACTCGATCACTGCACCGTCGACTCGGTTCGTCCGGGTGAGACGGTTACCCGCTCCGTTCAGAGCGGTAACGAGCTGGTGAACCAGATCGTCTATCAAACCGTGTATTTGACGGCCAAATGCTGACGACCCGGTGATCTGCTACGCGGCGTCCTTGAGCTCCGAATCCGGGGCGCTGTCCGAATCGGACGTCGGGGTGGAGCTCGTCTCGGTCTGAGATGTCTCTGCGGTAGCGGGTTCGTCGCCGGAAGGTGTGGACGGAGATTCCGTCGGCGTCTTCTGTGAGTCGAACTCGATCGGGCCGCGCACCTTGGGCTTGTCGGTGTGCTTCGCGGTTGTGTCGGGCTTCGTGTGTCCCGCGCTGTCGGCTCGACCTCGGCTCCGGAACAGACGGCGTGGTATCCGGTTGAGCCGATCCGGTTTTGGTTTCGTTGCTGTCGTTGCGAGTGACCGCGTCGGGTGTCGCCGGCTGAGCTGATGGTGCATCCACGGTCAGCGAGTCCGCCTCGGGCGCAACGTGTTCGGAGGGTGAAAGTGCCGATAGGGCCGACACGTTGCTCATCGCAGTGGTCGGCGGAGCGGGCAGCACGGCTGGATTTTGCACCCCCCGCCAGCAACGCAATGTCGAGTCCCGCATCGACAGCTAAGCGATACCTGAGTAGTCAAGTATCCCGGCTCGCATGGTCAACGAAATCTCTGGCAGCAACCGCGTTCATCGGCTGCTGAGAGTCCGTGGCATTCGCAGCCTAAGTCGTTTGCGAATTCAACAACTGGTGGCGCCGGCCGAGTGTCGCCATGCGCCCTTGGCGGCCTCTGGCCGGCCTTGAGACCACGTCGGTTACAGGGAGATTTCTGTCGCGAACCGCTACCCTGCGCGGCGATTCCACATGCGGCCGATGTTTGCCGACCGTAGGCTACGCCCGAGATTTCTTACCGACAGGAGACCCAATGACACGCTCACTTCGGGCCGGCGTTATCGCCATGGCGGCGATCGCAATCGGTATCGGCCTATCCGGATGCGGATCGGCCACCAAGGCGGATCCGTCCACCTCGCAGCAGACGTCCACCGAATCGTCGGCGACGAGCAGCAAAGCCGCCCCGACGACGTCGGCGCAGGCCTCGAGTCCGAACAAGACGATCGTCGACTACATCAAGGACAACAACATCACCGAAACCCAGGTGCACCGGGGCGATCCCGGCTCGCCGACGATCAATTTGCCGTTCCCGCCCGGGTGGCAGGACGCCGGAAACCGCACACCGGCCTGGGCTTACGCCGCCATCCTGTTCAGCGATCCGGCGATGGCCCAGGATCCGCCGACGATCATCGCGCTGGTGTCCAGGCTGACGGGCAACGTCGACCCGGCCAAGATCCTGGAATTCGCCCCGGGTGAGATCAAGAACCTGCCCGGATACGAAGGAGCCGAAGAAGGAAGCCCGAGCACCCTCGGCGGGTTCGACGCGACCCAGATCGGCGGCGGCTACACCAAGGACGGCGTGAAGCGGGTCATCGCCCAGAAGACCGTGGTGATCCCGGGCCAGGACGGGCTGTATGTGCTGCAGCTCAACGCCGATGGCACCGAGGATCAAATGGGCCCGTTGATGGACGCCACGAGCGTCATCGACGAGCAGACCACCATAACGCCGTAGTGCGAGGAACCGGGGCGTTATGTGACCGTCCCGGACCACGGCCTGCCAGAAACCAAATGACTGCCGTACCCCCGCCCGCACGGAACGAATCTCCGCAGCCTCAGCGTGGGCTGACCCGCGAGCAACGTGGCCGTTGCGCAACGGCACACACCGGTGACGGTCCTGTTTGCGGTGCCGTTGCCCGAAGATGCGCGGCCGAGGCTGTGCACTCGTCTCTGGTGTGGTTTCTCGAGGCGACGCTGATGTATTCGAAGTGGACCCAGGGCATCGAGAAAGTGCGCCGTCAGATCGTGGTGGTCAACGCGCCATGACGCGTCAGGCCCGTGAAATCGCGGAGGCCTGCGCTACCTGCTCGGATGTCGGACGCACCCCGGTGTAACGCTCGAACTGTTCTGCGGCCTGCAGCGCGATCACCTCGGCGCCGGTGATAACGGGCACGCCGGCCGTGCGCGCCGCCTTGATCAGCGGGGTCTCCGACGGCAGCGCCACCACGTCGAACACCGTGTGCGCGTTGGCGATTGTCGCCTCGTCGAAGGCAGCGTCTCGCTCTTCTGGACCGCCCGCCATGCCGATCGGAGTGACGTTCACGATGATCGGCGCCGTGAGGTCTCCGACATCGGATGCATAGCCGTACCCAAGCCGGTCAGCCAGTGCACGCCCCGCCTCGGGATTCCGCGCAACAACGATGCCCGAGTGAAAGCCGTTGTCGCGGAACGCGGCACCGACCGCGTTGGCCATCCCACCACTGCCGCGGATGAGCACCGCGTCGCCGGGCTCCAGGCTGTGCTCGTCGATGAGTCGTTGTACCGCAATGTAGTCGGTATTCGAGGCGGTCAGGCGACCGTCGTCGTTGACGATCGTGTTGACCGAGTGGATCGCGCGCGCCGACGGCTCCACGTTGTCGACCAGTGGAATAACGGCCTCCTTGAAGGGCATCGACACCGAACAACCGCGAATGCCCAGCGCCCGCACGCCACCGATCGCGGCGACGATGTCGGTTGTGGTGAACGCCTTGTAGATGAAGTCAAGGCCGAGCTGGTCGTACAGATAGTTGTGAAACCTGGTCCCGATATTGCTGGGTCGACCCGCCAGCGAGATACACAGGCGAGTGTCCTTATTCAGCGGTGGCCGCATCAGCCGACAACCCTGACGACTCGAGCGGTCACGTCGCGAATCTGCTTGGTTAGCTCGGGCGAGAAGGGCGGGTCGGGCGGATGGGGAACGTCGATGATGGTGGTGACGACGCCGGGGTCATCCCGGTCCCATATCGCGCCGAACTGATCGAGGATTGCGCGCATCGGGTGGTTGTCTGTGAGCACCCGGGCCGAAAAGCGTTGGACGCCATGGAAAGTTGCCGCCACGGCAAGAGCGCCCATGAGAAACGTGCCGATTCCCCTACCCTGGTAGTCGTCACCGACGATGAAGGCGACCTCAGCGGCCGTAGGGTCCTCCTCATCGCGCACAAAGCGCGCGTCAGCCACGACGGGTCCGTCGAAACCGTCGGTCATCACCCACACGAAGTGGTGGACATAGTCGACCTCGAACAGGTACCTCATCAATGCATCGGTGGGGGTCTGCGGGGTCTGGAAGCGGCGGTACAACGTCTCGCTGGAGAACTCAACGGGGCCGTGCGTGGTTCGTTCGTTGTCGCCGGGCAGCGCCGGCCGTAGATGGAGCTGGGTGCCGTCGCGCATTCGCACCGGGACCGGCGTGATGAACGCGGCGAGGCGTTGACGCCCGATGCGCAGGAGCTTCTCGACCATGCCCGCCAGCTCGAGCATCGTCGCGAAGGCTTCTCGGCCGCCAATCCAACCCGACAACGGTTCCTTCGCGACAACCGTCGCCGTGCGGGGCCCGTCCCGCAGCAAAGCGATCTCACCGACAATCATTCCCGCGTGTGACTCCGCCACGGTGTCGTGCCCGTCGACGCCGTTGTGCGTCACCTCCGCACGCCCGGATCCGATGAGCAAAAAGGAGACTGCGAGCTCGCCCTGCTGCATGAGCACTTGGCCGGGCGCTGCCGTCAGTGGGTGCAGCTGTGCGGCCAGCGGCACGAGAGCCTCGGTGGGGCAGCCGGCGAACACTTCCAGCGCGGCCAGTTCGTCGGCGTGGACATTGGTCAGGCCGGACACGTCACGAGGCTACGGCGTCGCCGTCACGACGAGCAAGGAATACGCGGTGTCTCGGGTCACGGCGCGAGAGGCGGACCCAGGATCTCGATGCCGTACGACCTCGCCATGGCCGCAAGCGCCGCCGGGTCGGGCCATGGCTCCTCGGGTGGCATCGTGGTCGTGGCAGTTGCGGGCGTTCCGACAGCGAGGGTGAACCTGTCGAACCCTCCCGGTGTGTGCACGGTGAGGAACCAGGCCTGCGGGCTGGTCACCACGAAGGCGTGCGGCAGCTGCCGCGGCAGGAACGCGACCGCCCCGGGTCCAGCGGCATGCGCTTCACCACCCACCTCGACACGCAGTTCGCCGTCGAGCACGAAGAAGGTCTCCTCTTCGGCCAGATGCCGGTGCAGCGGACTGCTATAGCCTCGCTCACCCTTGTGTTCCAGGACGTCCAGGCATCCGGCTGTGTTCTCCCCGCTGGCGCGGACGCGTACCAGCGCGCCCATGAACCACACCGCCTGCTGAACCTGCGATGCGAGGATTGCCGGTGTGCCCGGCGCGCCGTCGTTCTTCTGAAAGGTCATGCACCCAATCAGACACCGGTGAACCCCCGCAGCACCAAAGGTCAAAGGAGACTTGTGCGTGACTACTCGTCGAGGCGCGGGTGATGTGGCCGGACCCCGGTAACTGACCCACCGCGAGTGAGAGTCGGTTATTGGTGGATACACGCGGCAGCCTAGCTGGCCGGGGGCTTCGTAGCCCAGGGCCGAGTGCCGCCGGTGGTGGTTATATTCGTCCTTCCAGCCGGTGATGACGACTCGAGCGTGGGTCAGTGACCAGCAGGTGTTGATGTTGAGGCATTCGTCGCGGACCGTTGCTGTCAGCATCCTTTGATGGAGCGGTTGTGGGTCGGATTCGCCGACGATCGGTTGCCGGTCAGCCCTATAGTGAGGCAGCGGCTAGTCTGCTGGCCTGTCAGGCCGGGGAGTTCCGCAGCACCGGCCGCCGGGTTGCACGGCGGCCGTCCACAAGGGAGCTGGCCATGGAGCTGCCGCCGGACATCTGGAAGACGCCGATCGACCGGTCGCCTGATCCCAAGCGCGAGCCCGGGCCGATCAACCTGCAGCG
>DASQCE010000271.1:0-2358 GCA_035634855.1 Mycobacterium sp. | reverse complement strand
ATTCGTAAATAACCTTTCTAGCAGAGTGTCTTGGAATACCGATCGGTTTACAGAGGTTGGATCGAGGATCAGCACAGGCATCCGCGAGCGGAAAGGTTACAAAGATGACCACCAAGAACGACTTGTTCCTTGTCACCGGCGCGACTGGCAACACCGGCGCACACACCGTCCGCTTGTTACGTGAACGTGGTCTACGTGTCCGTGCGTTCGTGCACGCCCGCGATGACCGCGTGGACCGGCTCGCTGAACTGGGCGCGGAAATCGTCCAGGGCGATCTGCTGAACTTTCATTCGATCAGTGCTGCAACGGCAGGCGTCACGGCCGCCTACTTCAATTACCCGATCCGTCCAGGATTGATTGAGGCCACTGCGAACTTCGCCCAGGCCGCAAGTGAGGCCGGTGTGCACGCGGTCGTGAACATGTCGCAAATCTCGGCGCGGCGGGAAGCCACGAGCAATGCCGCCCGCCAACATTGGATCGCCGAGCGGCTGTTGGATCGCACCGCCCTTGTCACCGCACACCTGCGACCCACGTTCTTCATGGAGTGGTTGAATGGCTTCTTCGTGCGCCGCGGCGGCGAAGGCATCTACCGGCTGCCCCTTGCCAATGTTCGCCACGCCCCCATCGCAGCCGCGGATCAAGCCAAAGTCATTGCGGCGATCCTGCAGAACCCCGATCCGCATGACCACGAGATCTATCCACTGCTCGGCGCCGAAGAGCTCGACTGGTACGGCATTGCCACGAAAGTCCAAGACACCCTGGGTATTCCAGTCCGGTACGAGCCGATCGAAATCTCGACATTCGCTGCAGGACTGACCGCCGCTGGTGGGTCCCCGCATTTTGTGCAGCACCTCAGCAACGTGGCGCAGGACTACCGGGAGGGCGTCTTCTCCGGCATGAACAACCTCGTCGAGGTGATCGGCGGAACCAAACCTATGACTGTCGAAGAGCACGTGGACACCACCCGCGCCAAGTTCGACACGGACGGCCCCTTCGGGATCACCGACGCGCGACTACCCGCCGCGTGACAAGCGTTCGGTTACAACACCAGCGGCGGGTCAAAAGAGCCGATCCCCAGTATTTGGTGGACATCCCATTCAATGACCTCGATGCTGGTTTGGTCGTCCTGGACCAGCGGATCCGTGGCGGCTAGCGCGTCCGCACTGGGCCCGGAGATCAGCACCGTGCCGCGCACATACTGGCCGCGCATCCATGAGAGGTGCTCGACGACACGTGCGTGGTCATCTATTGGCGCGGCGACGGCGATGCACGGCGGTGCCACGACACCTTAGCTACGCGGCGGACACGGCCGACCCTTAGCCGCGCGCGGCCGTTGTCCTCAGCGGCCTGTTCGGCGGTCATAGGGCGTCAATGCCGATAACCGACTGTCGTACAAACTCGTTGGCGTGCCACCGACGGGCGCGGATACACACGGCGGGTCGGCTTAGCGCGCCGTGCGACCTGGCTGGGTACTGTGCCGAAGTAACGCTGGGTGAGACTCGACAACCAGGTCCAGTGCGGTCACCTGCATTTCAGTCCGTTTCATTGTCAGCCAGCAGTAGCAGCTGCGCGGGTGATGCCAACCTCAAGTTCAAGGCGGCGGCCGTGGCAGGGCCAACGATGCCGTCGACCTTCAAGCCGCGGGTGCGTCGCTGAAACTCCCTGACCGCGGCCTCGGTTTGCGAGCCGTAGACGCCGTCGATCACGAGATGCCCGGCGTACGCCTCATAGCCATACTTGAGCTGGCGCTGTAGCTGGGCCACCTGTGGCCCCTGGGAAGCGGAAGAGCAGGACGTGAGCGTACTCGCCGACCGGCACCGGCGGTCTCGGTGTCGGCGCCGGGGTGGGAATAGTGCCGATCTGGGCTTGAATATCGCTGCGCAATATGTCCATGTTGATCGCGCCCGGATCCCATTTGCCTTGTGAGCGGCCGGCGTACTCCTTATGTCCGATCGAACGGCTGGAGTTCTGCGCCAAGCGGCGGTTGATCGCGGCGCAGCATCGAACCAACGCGTCATACTGCGCGTCGGGCCAGTTCGTGCGGTGCGGCGCCGTCGGGCTGGTTCCGCTGTTGGCGTACTCGATACCGATCATGTGCCAGTTGCCCATATTGGTCGGCAGCCACGGATACATGCCGACGCCGGCGTGCCACGCGACGCCGACCGCGACCACGGTCACGGTGCCGTCCCGCGCGATGTGCAGCTGCGACAGCGGCCCGGGCAGGCCGGCCTGCCGATGGCGATGGAGGCGGCGCTGGCGTCGTCCGATCCGGTGTGGTGCACCATGACGCCGCGGATGTCCTCGAAGTCGCCGTGGCCGCGGTCGCGCCAACCGGGATACGCGACGAGCCGGACACCC
>DASQCE010000270.1:0-6014 GCA_035634855.1 Mycobacterium sp. | reverse complement strand
TGGTGGCCAAGGCGATCGCCGACGCACACGGCACTGCACTGTTGGAGGCGATGGAGTACCTGGCCGCCCACGCTGGCTACACGAGGGTGCACAATCCGCACACCGGTGACAAAGACCTGGTGCGCCTGCCCGGGTTGACCGCGATCGCCTACCAACATGAGACGTCGCCTCGTGATACAGCGACGTCCCGTCGATCGACAGCAACTGGCCGTCGGTCAGGGCCTGCCGATTGGGCACGATCTCGTCGGTGTGCAGGTGCGGATCCCCGCACCCCCTAAAGCTGGCAAGCAGACGCGGTGGTCATCCCCCGAGCGATGCTTTGCCCAGGTTTACGCCGAACCATTGCATGATTGGTCAACTCTTCGGTCGTGTCGCTGTTGTCGCCCACAGCAGCTTGCAGTTTCGGTGTCACACCGCACACCGTCGCCCCCGACGTGGGCGCCGCAACGCTCCATACCACCGCGGTCAGCTCGCACGCATTGGCCGGATGAGCGTGTGATGGACTTCTAACGCTAAACACAGTTCAGCGACATCCCTTGGCCGCGAGAGTGATCGGCGGGTGTGCTTCTCGATACGCCGTAAGCGTTGCCGCACGGTGTTGGGATGGCAGAAAAGCACCTTCGCCGCGCTATCCGCGGATGCTTCGTTGTCCTGCCACACCCTGAATGTCTCGAAAAGTATGTCCCGCTCCTCGTCAGGCAGATCGGCCAGACCACCCAAAACCGCGCGAGCCGACTTGACCATCACCGCGGGCGCGCTCGCGGCTGCGGCTGCCAAGATAGAGCCGTCGAACAGCGCAACCGGCGACGTCCGGTCACTTCGACTGTGCAACATCACTTTTGCGAAATGTAATGCCTGTGGGGTATCACGTAGATCCTCGTATAGGGCGCTCACGCCGACGCGCGCAGCGGCCAACCGAGACACTAACGCCAACACTTTGTCGAGGTGCGGCTCAGAGTAGATGTGAACGATGCCTACGTGCAGATCCGGCAGCAGCCGCCAGGCTGAATACGCATCAAGGCTGCGCAGCTTCGATTCGATGCCGGGCAGCGCTTCACTGCCCATCGACGAGACTTCGGCGGCGACGACAACGAACGAACCGCTGGTCGGCAGACGGAGCTGATTGGCCACCTGCCCCAACGTCCAGTCGTCAACCACTCGTCCGTCCAACAGAGACTCGACCGAGAAAGGAAGCCGTGGTTCATCAGCGAGCGACAGGCCGGTCAGCTGATTCCGAAACTGGGCCACCACAGTCGTGGCGACAACTTCGGCGAAACGACGAATGCTTGCTTCGGTGGCCGCGGGGTTTGGATCGGCATCGTCGTGATGGCGGGTCCGCAGTGCGCGATGGTCGAGCGGCAGCGGGATCACGCTGGACTGAGACCGAGCGCCCAGGTCGCTGTCGGTCCCGCGTCTTGCTCGCGCGTCGGGATCGGTAGTGCTGTTCGCCGATGCACTCAGCATTGTTGGCTCTTTTCCTCGTGTACTGCTGACGCGGTGGGTACTGCACATCTGACAGCCTCGCGCGGCAGCTACTGTGACCGCGCCTGTGCGCACCCCGGTGTGCTCCCCGGTGTCGCCCCGGGTGCGTGACGGTCACACCACTCGACGGGTCGACCAGCGACCCGCTTATCTCACGACCGTCGCGTCACCATTGGCCTCAAGCGGCTGTTGCGGTCATCGCGCCAGCGCCACATCGAGCTCTCTGCGCGAGCTGATGCCGAGTTTCGCGAATACCTTGTGCAGGTGCCACTCAACGGTGCGCGAGCTCAGGAACAGCTGGCCGGCGATCTGCGGATTGGAGTATCCCTCTCGAGCAAGCTGGGCGATTTGCGCCTCCTGGGCGGTGAGATCGTCGCGGTCCTCCTGCGTGCGTTTGCGAACAGTCGCGCCGGTGGCTATCAGCTCCCGCCGCACACGCTCGGCGAAGGCGTTCATGCCGATCGTCATGAATATGTCATGGGCGGCGTGCAGGTGCTCGCGCGCGTCGACACGCCGGCCCTCGCGGCGCAACGATTCCCCGAAAAGCAAATGCGCGCGGGCCTGTTCGGGCGCGAGCGGACAGTGGGACAGCTTGTCGATCGCCTCCAAAAAGAGCTCCTCGGCTTCCCGGCTCGACGCGGTCAGGGCCCGCGACCGCGCCTCGATGCCGCTCGCCCATTCGGTCCCGGCGGCCTGGGTACGCTCGCTGAGTCGTTCGAGTGCATCGGACGCCTGCTCGGCCTTGCCGCACCGATGGGCGGCCTCGACCAGCTCGGGCAACGACCACACTGCCAGAGCCAGCTCATCGCGGGCACTTGCGCTTTCGGCGTAGGGCAACGCGGCGTCGTAGCGGCACAGGCCGTTGTAGACAAGCGCGCGAGCGTGCTCGCCGAACGTCAGCACCATTCCGTCACCGCGGGCGGTGGCCCGCGGCTCGACGGTCTCGATCAGCGCCGACAGCGCCCTCTCGTCTCCGCGGAAGCCCGCGAGCGTCAACCGGGCGGCGCCGATGGGCTCGGTTCGCGTCGCATCGGCGATAGCCTCGGCCTCCTCGAGGAGCGTCCCGGCAGCATCGAGATCACCTTCGAAGGTGCGCAATAACGCCATGAAATCCAGTGCCAGCGGAAGTAAACCCAGCGCGCCTCGTTCGCGCGTGAGTTCGACGCTGCGCCCCACGAGTACGCGCAGCGTTTCCATGTCGAACATGTCGAAGGCGAGGCGACGCGCGAATCCGGGCCAGCGGACGTCTTGCGTGCCGCTTCCGGCCTCGTCGCGCAAGGCCCGCAGTGCATTCTTGACCAGCTCCGCGCTCGCGACGTAGCCATCGGTGAACCGGACCGCCAGCGCGGCCACCAGCAGATCTATCGGGCGCGGCGCGCCTTGCGGCTGTGGCGCGCCACCCGCGGATTCCGCGGCGTACCGCAGCACGTCGGTCGCAAAGCGACCACCGACGCTGGCGGATTGAAGCGCTTGAAGGTAGGTGGTGCGCGCGAGCTCGGGGTTCAGCGGCTCGAGGCGCCGAGCCGCGTCGAGCAGGAACGGCACGGTTTCCCTGCCGTGCCGCAAGTCCAGACCAATCTCTCCCTTCAAGCGCAATGCCCGAGCCTGCTCGAGCGCGTCGAGCGGCCCGTCGGCTGCGATGGCGACCAGCGTCGAGGCCGCTTCGGGGGCACCGGCGAGCTGCTTGGCCTCTGCGGCTGCCAGCGCGCGCCGCGCGCGCCTCGCCGGATCTGGCGAGAGTGTCGCTGCACGCTCGAAGAATGCCGCCGCGGCGGCGACACCGCCTCGCGCCTGGGCGCGACCGGCCGAACGCTCGAGCTCGGCGGCGACCGCTTCATCGGGCCCCAACGCCCCGCGCGCGCGGTGCCACGCGCGCCGGTCGGCGTCCCGGTCGGCGTCCGTGACGTCGGCGAGTGCGCGGTGCACGCGATGACGGTCCTCGTCCGCTGCCGATCCGTATGCGGCTGAGCGGACGAGTGGGTGAACGAAGCTGACGGTCGGACTGATATCGAGTAGCCCAGCGTCCACTGCGGCGACGGAGTCGGCCAACTCGAACCCAAGGATCTCTCCCGCACGATGCAGCAGGAGGGGATCGCCGAGCGG
This sequence comes from Mycobacterium sp., assembly GCA_035634855.1. Taxonomy (GTDB): domain Bacteria; phylum Actinomycetota; class Actinomycetes; order Mycobacteriales; family Mycobacteriaceae; genus Mycobacterium. The sequence continues at coordinate 2,429 of DASQCE010000270.1, read as the reverse complement.
CTCCGCGGCGGCCGTGAGGACAAGCAACTGCGTTGTCGCCGGGAGCGCGACGAGGCGCATGGCATAGCTCTGTTCGATCTTGCCTGCCACCTGCTGGCGAGTGGGAAGGCCGAAACCTCCAGCCAGGTCGGTGATGTTCCAGGTGCGCGGCAGCTCGAGCAGGGCGAGCGGGTTGCCGTGGCTCTCGGCGACGATCCGGTCGCACACCGCGGTGTCGAACGGAACTTTCAGATTGGACAGCAGCAACGCGCGCGCATCGTCAGTGCCGAGACCGGCCAGACGCAACTCGGGAAGGCCGACGAGGGCATCCGGGTCGCCGACGGTGCGCGCCGCACAGACCAGTGCGATCCGCTCCGCCAGCACCCGGCGCCCGACGAACAGGATCATCTGCGCTGAGGCGATATCGAGCCACTGCGCGTCGTCGATCAGGCACAGGAGCGGTCGGTCTTCGGCGACCTCCGCCAACAAGGTCAACGTGGCCAGCCCGACCAGGAACCGGTCCGGAGCAGGCCCTGTCTGCTGACCGAACACGGTGCGCAGGGCATCGCGCTGCGGGTCTGGCAGCCGGTCGATGTGGTCGAGCATCGACGCGCACAACTGGTGGAGGCCGCTATAGGCAAGCTCCATCTCGGATTCGATCCCGACTGCGGTGCAGATGCGCCAACCGTCAGCACGACCGAGCGCGAAGTCCAACAGAGCGCTCTTGCCTGCGCCGGCCTCCCCGCGCAGTACCACAACGCGGCTACGACCCTCACGCGCGTCGGCGATCGCCGTGCTCAGGAATTCGCATTCGGCACGTCGTCCCAGCAACCTAACCGTACGCTGGTCCACCGGCCGACCGTACACCTCCGTAGCGCGAGGTGTTCGTCGATCGATAGGGAGGTTTCCACCGCGGGTTCGTGCTGGTGGTCATGCCTAAGCCGGTGACCCCAACGCCATCGCTTCGATGTCACTTCTGCGAGATGCAACGCCTGCGGGGTGTATTCGCGCTTGCCGCCGACAAATTGGTGGTTTCGGGACCGGGCTATCAGTGCACGTTTCAAATAACGGGATGGGGATGGGTGATCTTGCTGACGGGGCTGGCGCTCGGCGCGGTCGCACTTGCCGTCTTCCTGATGTCCTGACCCCGATCGGTGGTCCAGGCTTGTGAGAGTCTTGTGGCCCACGTCGTGGGCAGGAAGGCTCGACAAGATCATGGCGACGAGGAAGCGGCACAGCCCCGAACAGATTGTGCGCAAGCTGATGTCGGCCGATCGGCTGCTGGCCGAGGGCAAGGACACCGCGGCGGTGTGCCGCGAGCTTGGGTGTCTGCGAAGCGACGTATCACCGGTGGCGTAACCAGTTCGGCGGCCTGAAGGCCGAGGACGCCAAACGACTCAAAGAGCTCGAGCGCGAAAATGCCACGCTCAAGCGGCTGTTGGCTGATGCTGAGTTGGAGAAGGTCGCGCTCAAGGAGATCGCAAAGGGAAACTTCTAGGCCCGGAACGCCGGCGCGCAGCCGTTCGTCAGCTCCAGCGCGTGCTGGGGGTCAGTGAATGGTTCGCCTGCCGCGTGACCGGGCAACACCGCGCTACTCAACGACACGAACCATCCTCAACGACCGCCGAGGATCCTGATGCGGCGCTGCGGGCATGGCTTCGCACCTACGCCGAGGATCATCCGCGGCGAGGGTTCCGGCCCGCGTATCACGACGCCCGCGCCGAAGGCTGGATCGTCAATCACAAGAAGATCCACCGCCTTTGGCGCGAGGAAGGGCTACGGGTACCGCAGCGTCGACGCGACAACGGCCCCGAATTAGCCTGCAGCGCAATGGCCGACTGGGCAGCCGGCCAGGTCGGGCTGCACTTCGTCCCGCCCGGGGAGCCGTGGCGCAACGGCTACGTCGAGTCGTTCAACTCCCGCATCCCCGACGAATGCCTCAACATCAAACAGCTTCTGGTCGCTGGCCCACGCCCGAGTGATCATCAGCGACTGGAAACGCGACTACAACCACCATCGCCGACATTCCGCCCTCGGCTACCGACCACCGAGCCGCTACGCTGTCACCTGCATTCATCGATGTGCGTCGGAATGCGACCCGTCGGATAACCGATGAGTTCTTCAGGGCATCTCAGTCTTTTTAAGATACAACCGAGGTAACCACAGCTGGATGGAGGCTATGTGAGCAAAACCAATCTTTCGATGTCGATCTCTGCCGACGGCTATGTTGCCGGGCCCGGCCAGTGCGAGGAGCAGCCGCTCGGCATCGGCGGCAGGGAGCTTCATGACTGGCACTTAGGCCCCACCAAGAACCATCCTGTCAATCGGCAGGTGGTCTCCGACATGATGGACGGCATGGGAGCGACGATCATGGGCCGCAACATGTTCGGCCCAATTCGTGGCGAATGGGAGGACTCGGACTGGAAGGGCTGGTGGGGCGACGTCCCGCC
>DASQCE010000269.1:0-25849 GCA_035634855.1 Mycobacterium sp. | reverse complement strand
TACTCGGTCACCGAAGGCGGTCTCGAGCTGCCGAAGACCACGGCGACTGGGATCGTCGGCGCGTACGGCGGGCTGGTCTCTGTCTCCATCGTGCTCGGTGGCTGGATCGCCGAATCGGCTGCTCGGCATGGAACACACCGTGTGCTACGGCGGCGTAGTGGTCATGTGCGGTCACATCGCACTGGCGATCGCGCCTGGTTTGGCGGGTGCCGCCGCCGGGCTGATTCTTGTTGCGCTCGGATCCGGTGCGTTGAAGGCCAACGCGTCGTCATCGCTGGGCACCCTGGACGAGAAGGGCCATGCCCGCTGCGACGGTGGCATCACCCTGGGGCGCCTTGATCGGGCCATTGATCACCGGCCCGTTGCAGACTCACCCCGGATCCCACTACGGCTTCGGTGCGGCGGCAGTCGGCATGGCACTGGGCCTTGCCCAGTACGTCGCGTTCCGGCGAAACCTGGGTGCGCACGGCCGCACTATGCCAAACCCATTGCCACACGCAACTTCGCCTACGGCGTGATCGGGATGGGACTGAAATTCCTGCGGTTCCTGCCGACGTCAGGCACGACGGGCAAGGCGGTTCCGGTTCTCCTGGTCATCGGAGCCGTTGCGGTGTTCGCCGGCGTGGTCGTTTTCGCGATCGCGCCGTGGATCAGCCGGCTGATGGAGGGTGTGCACCAAGTCGGCGCGCTTGTCGGCGTGCCGTGCACAACCACGGGCTCGAATCAGCCAGCCAGAATCTCTTGCAGCATCGGCGGTTCGATGTTGCCTCCGGACAGGATCACCACGGTGCGGCCTGGCGGCGTTGAACCCTTTCGGTAGGCCGCCAACGCAACAGCGCCGCTCGGTTCGGCCACCAGATGAGCCTGGTATGCGAGTTCACGCAGCGCCGCCCGAATTTCGTTCTCCGACACCGTGATCACTTCGTCCAATACCTTTTGCAGGTGTGCGAACGTCAAGTCGGACGGTTGCGACCGCAGCCCGTCGGCGATCGTCCGGTTCCTGTCCTCGATCGTCCAGTCCACCCGATGTCCGAGCCGAAGGCCTTCTGCCGTGTCGGCCGCCAGCTCGGGTTCGACGCCGAAAACGCGGGCGTCGGGACACAGCGCCTTGATCGCGGTGCCGATTCCAGATGCCAGGCCGCCGCCACTGACCGGGACAAGCACGTTTTCAACCGTGGGCAGATCCTCGGCGATCTCGAGGCCGATGGTGCCCTGCCCGGCGATGATGTCGGGGTGGTCGAAAGGCGGCACGAGCACACCTCCTGTAGCGGCAACCACCTCGGCGGCGACCTTCTCGCGCTGTCCTGCACCGCACAGCACCACCTCCGCGCCGTGGCTTCGCGTCGCGGCCACCTTGACGTTCGGCGTCTCCTCCGGCATGACGATGTGTGCGGGCACGCCGTAGACCGCCGCCGCATAGGCGACCGCCTGCGCGTGATTGCCGCTCGAGTAGGCCACCACACCGCGGGTCCGCACGGACTCGTCAATGTGTCCGATGGCGTTGAAGGCGCCCCGAACCTTGAACGCGCCGATCGACTGCAGGTTCTCCGGCTTGATCCAGAGCGGCCGATCGTCGTCGGCCCAGCCTGCGGGGACCACGGGGGTGCGCAGGACGTAGGGACGTATCAATTCCGCGGCGGCGCGGATGTCGTCGATGCTTACCAGCTGCACGAGTTCAGTCTGCCCGACCGGTCGCCGTCACTTTCGGCGTGCGCGAAAGCTACTTCTGGAAGCCGGACCCTCGATCGTGAAACCCCGGCCCGCCAGAAGACGGCGGAAGAACTCGGCGCTGACCTTGCCGGGCATCCGCTCGCCGTATTCGCGTGAGAACACCCGGTCCTGCGGCAACACCACCGCCGGCGGACCGTCGGACGGCGGATTGAAGTCGATGGTCGTGCCGTCGGCGGTGACGGTCGAATACTGGTACTCCATCAGCGGGTCCCAGCTATTCTTCCTGCGGACGGATACCGATCCGTTGGGGTGCACCTGGAATTCGCTGCTCCGCTTGAAGAATGGGATGACGTTGAACCAGAGCAGCAGCCCGGGATCGGCAGCAGGAACAACGCGTAGGCGTGGGCCCTTTCGAGTTCCGCGTCATAGGTCGGGGCGATCATCGCGGTGATCCAGCCCTCGATGAAGATCCCGACGTCCTTCATCACGTCGCCGACCGTCGCACGACCGGTGGACACGTCGTAGATTGCGGCCATCGAGCCCGCTACCCCGCCGAGGGTGAGAATCGCGCCAAGAGCACCAGCCCCCACGGGAGACGAACGCGCCGAGCAGGCGGGCCGGTTCGCTGCGCTCGTACTTCGGGCCGCCAGCGCTGCGGATGCGACGTACAGCAAACTAGCGATGGGCCGCGATCGCCCTGACGACGTCGACAGCCTGGTCGATCTCCCCCTCGGTGTTGTAGTAGTGCGGCGACAACCGCACCATTGGGTGAACATCGCGGACCTCGCTGTCGAACTGGTTGTGCTCGGCGACTGTGGTGCTGACGTTGATCCCCCGCCGCGACAACGCATCCGCGACGTCTCCGGTGTCCACACCGGCCACCCGTGCGGTGACGATCGCGCACTTCTCGCGGCCCAGATCGTGCACCGTCACGCCATCGATCTGGGCCAGCCCGGCGCGCAGCCGCGCACCGAGTGCGGCGCTGCGCCTGCCGACCCGGTCCAGGCCGACGTCGATGGCCTGGCGGACCGCGGCGCCCAGGCCAACGACGTTGACGTAGCTGTTCTCCCATGTCTCGAAGCGCCGCGCCCCATCCACCCATGTGAACGAACGTCCGCCTGCCCAAGTGGCGGAACGGATCTCGGCGACGAACGGGTCGAGCCGATCGAGCGCCCGCGGTCCCACGTAGAGGAAACCTGTACCCCGCGGGCCACGAAGAAACTTGCGGCCGGTGCCGGTGAGCATGTCGCAGCCGATCGCCGAGACGTCGATCGGGAACTGGCCGACGACCTGGGTGGCGTCGAGCAGGTAGAGCACGTCGGCGGCCCGCGCGAGTCGCCCTACCTCCGCGGCCGGATTCACCAGACCGCCCGCGGTGGGCACCCAGGTCAGACCGATCATCCTGGTCCGCTCATCGACCAGGTCGGCGAGCGCGGCGACGTCGATCTGGCCAGAGTCGTCGTCCGGGACGACAACGACTTCCGCTCCTGTCCGCTGCGCCAGTTGCAGGTAGGCCAACACGGCGCTGCCGTATTCGTTGCGGCCGGTCAGGATCCGGTCACCTGAGCCGAGCGGTACCGAGTAGCACGCCGCGTTCCAGGCATGGGTGGAGTTGTCGAACAGCGCGATCTGCGTTGGGAGCGCACCGATGAGCTCGGCGAGCGACTCGTAGGTGGCGCCGATCTGATCCGCGGCCTCCGCCTCGGCCTCGTAGCCACCGATCAGCGCTTCGCGCTGCAGGTAGTCGGTCATCGCGGCGATCGTCACCGTGCTCAGCAATGCCGCGCCTGCGTTGTTCAGATGGTTGCGGTTCGCGCATCCGGGCGTCATCGCGCGCATGCCTTCGATGTCGAGGTCGGACATGGGCCGGACACTACTGTGAGGGGGTGAGCGGGTTCTCGTTGCCGGTGGTGCCGCGCTACGCGGAGGTCGATCAACAGGGCGTGGTGTTCAACGGCCATTACCTCACCTGGTTCGACGAGGCATGCACCGGATTCCTCGACCACCTCGGTGTGACGTATCCGGGTCTGATCGCCAGCGGCCACGACGTCCAAGTCGTGCACACCGAGATCGATTACCTGGCATCGGTTCGCTGGCGCGATTCGGTGCGGGTTGCGGTGCAGTGCGAGCGGATCGGGGCGACCAGCTTCACGCTGGGGTTCACGGTGCTGCGGCGCAACGCCGACTCCGATGAACAAGCCGCTGTGCGCGGCCACAACGTCTACGTCGTTGTCTCCACCGACGACTGGGCCAAGCGTCCGATTCCCAACCCGCTGCGTGAGGCGCTTACCGCGCATTCGTGACATGACCGAGCATCGAGTCAGGGCCGGATACGACACCGTGGCGGCGACATATGCCGACCAGTTCTGCGACATCACACCGCGCGGGGTCGTCGCCGACATCGGTTGCGGCCCAGGCCATATCACGCGATTCCTTGCCGCTCGGCTCGAGCGCGTCGTTGGTCTCGACCTGTCGCCGGCGATGATCGCGGCCGCGCGACAAAGCAATCCGGGCCTTCCGTCCGCCGTAGCCTCGATGGCTGAAGCTGCCATTCCCCGACGGCGCCTTGGCCGGCGTGGTGGCGATGTACTCGATCATCCACTTCGACCCCGAGGACCGAGCCCGGGCATTCGGCGAGTTCGCCCGCACCCTCTGCACGGACGGCCGGCTGCTGGTGTCCTTCCATGTCGACGGGCCCGGGCTCGCGCCGGGTGACGTCAACCACCTGAGCACGTTCCTCGGTCATTCCGTCGACATGGAGGGGGACTTTCTGAACCCGGTGGTGATAACGAGGGACTTGGTCGCCAACGGATTTCGTGTCGAGGCGCGTCTCGATCGCGAACCCATTGCCGGCATCGAGTTCGTCAGCCGACGCTGATACATCCTGGCCCGTCGAGCGGTACGGTCTTCGCATGGGCCACGAGCATGATCACCAGCGCGACCTTCCGCCCGGCCTGGCCGAGCAACTCGATTTGGCCCACGCCGGAATGGTGTCGTTCGGGCACCGTCCGTTTCTGACCGAAGTCGAACAACTCGAGTCGTGGCGACCTGACGTCGCCATCGTCGGAGCCCCGTTCGACATCGCCACCACCAACCGGCCGGGTGCCCGGTTCGGTCCCCGCGCGATCCGTGCCACGGCCTACGAGCCCGGCACCTATCACCTCGACCTCGGGCTGGAGATCTTCGACTGGCTGGAGGTCGTCGACTTCGGCGACGCGTACTGTCCGCACGGCCAGACCGAGGTGTCGCACACCAACATTCGTGACCGTGTGCACGCGGTGGCGTCGCGCGGCATCGTTCCTGTCATCCTCGGTGGTGACCACTCGATCACCTGGCCGGCCGCGACCGCGGTGGCCGACGTCCACGGCTACGGCAACGTCGGCATCGTTCACTTCGACGCGCACGCCGACACCGCCGACGAAATCGAGGGCAATCTGGCCAGCCACGGCACCCCGATGCGCCGGCTTATCGAGTCAGGCGCGGTGCCGGGCACCCATTTCGTCCAGGTCGGCCTGCGCGGCTACTGGCCACCGCAGGACACGTTCGAGTGGATGCTCGAACAGGGCATGACGTGGCACACCATGCAGGAGATCTGGGACCGCGGGTTCAAGGACGTGATGCGCGACGCGGTGAGTGAGGCGCTGGCCAAGGCGGACAAGCTCTACGTCTCGGTCGACATCGACGTACTCGATCCCGCACACGCGCCGGGCACCGGCACGCCAGAGCCGGGCGGGATCACCAGCGCGGACCTGCTAAGACTGGTGCGTCAACTCTGCTACGAGCACGATGTCGCGGGCGTGGACGTGGTGGAGGTGGCACCCGCCTACGACCACGCCGAACTGACTGTCAACGCCGCGCACCGCGTGGTGTTCGAGGCACTCGCCGGCATGGCCGCGCGTCGTCGCGACGCCGCACAGGCAAAACCTGGGCCGCCCGCGCGCTAAAACGCACTTCACCAGCATGGGGTGAACCGGGATAATTTAGTCTCCCAGGCTTATTCGCAGCACTTTGGCGGTCGTGTCGATGGCAGGAGTTCTTCGACATCGAGGCCACGCCGGTGCTGGAAGACCAGCTGTACGGGTAGACCAATCGGCGGTCCTGCTAGCGTGCGCCGGTGGACCTGTGAGACCAGCTCCGCCTTGACGTTCCGGTCACCCAAGCTGGAATGGGCGGCGGTCTGGTGGGTCCGGAGCTGGCCGCTGCTGCGGGCGGCCTTGGCGTGCTCGGGCTGCTGCCGCCTACGGAGTTGGGTGAGGCGATCCGCCAACTGCGTGGCGCCGCCCCCGACCACTCAGTGGCGGTCAACCTGTTGATGCCGTTTCTCCGCCGCAGCCACGTCGACGTGTGCATCGAGTCGCGGATCGACGTGGCCGTCATCGCTTTCGTCATGGATTGGGCTCTGCAACGGTGGCTCACCGAGCATGGCGTCAGCGGGCGGACACATCGCGGGTGACACTCGCGCACTCACGTTTTTGCGCCGCGCGCTCGAAGTGGCCCGTGGCCGGCCCGCGCTCCTCGAAGGTGGCATCGCGGGCGCCGACGATACCCGTGCGGCGTTGGCCGCCGGGGCCGCAGGGGTGGTGGCGGGGACACGCTTCCTGCTGACCGATGAAGCCGGCGCGCATCCGGAATGCCAGCGCCGAATCCTCGGCGCCGACAAAACGTGTCGGACGACTCTGTTCGGGCTCGGGTGGCCAGCCCCGCACCGCGTGGTGGCCAACGCCGCGACCCGGCGGTGGTGTCGCGACGACGGACGCGCCAAGCTCGTGCCGCGGGTGATCAACGCACGCGGCCGCATGCTGGCCAGCCTCCCGGACGGGGCGATCATGCCCACGAAGAGAATGCAGACGCCGGACCTGCCGATGTTCTCCCCCATTGCCCCAACGATCGGCATGCCCGACTCGGCGGTGGACCGTACCGCGCTGTACGCGGGTGAGACGGTCCTGCGCATGACATCCGTCATATCCGCACGCCAGGCGGTGACTGATCTGACGCCGCGGTGAACAATGAAGGTATGACCGGAGTTCTGTTCTTCGACGGGGCCTGCGGGATGTGCACTCGTTCGCGCGATTTCCTGGTGCGGCACGACCGCACGGGCAATCTCGAGACCGAGCCGTTGCAGGGCGTGGGAGTGGCCGAGCGCCTTGGCATTCCCCACGACCAGTTGTTGGCAGCCATGCGGTGGTTGGACTCGTCCGGTGACGTCTACAGCGGCGCCGAGGCCTGGGCCGCTGCATGGTCGGTCGCCCTTGGCACCCGCCTGCCGCTGTTGGTCTACCGTATCCCTGGCGTCCGGTTCGTTCAGAACGTCGTGTACCGGTGGGTCGCCGAGCATCGCTACCGCTTCCCCGGGAAGACCCCGTACTGCGAATCGCATCCCATCGCGTGCTGACGCAAGGAATGTGGTTGTGCGCCAGACCGATGTCGTGATCCGGCGGACGATTCCAGACGACCTCGATGCGATCGGCACGATCTACGCCCACCATGTGCAAACCGGTGTCGCCACATTCGAGCTCACTGCGCCCGATGCTGCCGAATGGCAGCGCCGCCTGCATGCGATCACCGGCGACGGACTGCCTTTTCTGACCGCAACACTGGACGGCCGGATCGCCGGGTATGCGTACTGCGCACCATGGAAAGCGCGACCGGCCTACCGCCACACCGTGGAGGATTCGATCTACGTCGCCCCCGATGCGGTCGGCTGCGGGGTCGGCGGCCGGCTGCTCGACGCCCTGCTGGCCGACTGCACCCGCGCGGGAGTTCGCGAGGTCATCGCCGTTATCGTCGACGCCGACGGCGCGGCATCACTGGCTCTGCACCGCAACCGCGGCTTCGTCGACGCCGGACGGCTCACCGCGGTCGGCTTCAAGCACGGCCGGTGGCTGGACACCGTGCTCCTGCAGCGAAGTCTGTCCTGACCCGGTCACCCAAGCTGGTCGGTGACTTCCGTCCAGACCGGGTTGTCGTTGCGGTGGTCGGCGGTGTTGCGGCACTCGCCGTAGAGCCGCATCGTGGCAAAGCCCATATCGTTGACGCTGCGATAGAAGATCGCCGTCACGCCGTCGCGGGTCAGCTTCTGGCCGAAGTGCTCGCCCATCGAGCCTGCCGGAGTCCACCCGTGCGCCACCATGGAAGCCCCGATGTCGCGCAGATACTTGACCGAATTGCTTTGCGGCAGACGAAAAGTCATATAGATAGCGACCTGATACGGCGGCTCGTTCTCGTTCTTGCACGACACGAACGCGTAACCGCCCGCCGCATCGTGTAGCTGCGCCGTGCTGACGATCTGCTTGGCGGATGCAACCACTTGCCCCGCCGCCTGAGCGTCGGTCATGGGCTCACCTTGCAGAGGCACCCCGTCGCTGCCCCGGTCCCTGAGCCACAAGACGCCGGCCACCACCGCGAGCGCCGTTGTTAGTGCTGCCAGGAGCAGCACCACAGATCGCGGCGAACGGAGCCGACCGTCTCTGCTGTTCATCGAGGCCTCGTGCCAAATCTACGCTGCGTCTGATACTTGAAACTATAGCATATAGTGTCTAGTATCACTGTCGTGGACAGCGCAATCATCCAGGCCGCAATGGCCGAGGCCGAGGCAACGGGGACCCCGGTCGCCGAGTTGTCCCTGGATCGGATCGCCCGCCGGGCGGGTTTATCCCGTTCGACCGTCTACCGGCGGGTGCGCACCCGCCGCGCGCTCGACGAAGCCGTGCGCGCGGCCGGCGGTGATCCCGGCAGCCGAATCGGGGTTCGCGAACGGGCGATAGCCGCGGCGACCGAACTGATCGTCGCCGACGGTGTCGCGGCGCTGACGGTGGACGCGGTGACCCGTCGCGTCGGCTGCGCGGCCACGTCTGTCTACGCCGCCTTCGGTGACCGCGAAGGCCTCCTTGCCGCGGTGTTCGACCGCCACGCTCCCCTGCCCGTTGTCGAGGATCTGCTCGCCGCTGATTCGCGACCGTTCGCCGATTTCGAATCCGGCGTGCGCGCGATTTACACCGCGGTGTTCGACAGCGTTGCCGACGACACCGCGGTGCTGCAGGCGCTGTTCGCCGAGATTCTCGCAAAGCCGAACGGCATTGGAACGCAGTTCTTCCGCGAGCGGATCCTGCCGCGCATCGCGTCGACGGTTGGCGCCTGGCTGGATGAGCAGATATCCGCAGGCCGGTGCGTCAACCTGCCGCTGGAACTGTTGATCCCACTGCTGATCGCCCCGATCAGTGTCCATCTGCTGGCCCGCCCTCGGCTGATCGCGGCGGGTCAGGCCGTGCCGGACCGGCACATCGTCATCGAGGCCATGACGTCCGCGTTCTGCGGTGCGACGGCCACCACATCCCATCGACCAACGAGCACATCATGAAATCTGTCGTCATTACAGGATCGTCAAGCGGCATCGGCCGCGCCTGCGCATTGATGTTGGACCGCAACGGTTTCCGGGTGTTCGCCGGTGTCCGCAAGGAGGCCGACGGCGACACACTGCGTGCGGTGGCGTCGGAATCGCTCACCCCCGTGCACATCGACGTGGCCGACGCTGCGTCGATTCAGGCCATGGCCGACCGGGTGAAGGGCGAAGTCGGCGATGAGGGGCTGCACGGGTTGGTCAACAACGCAGGCACTACGATGCCGTGTCCGATCGAGTACCTCCCGCTCGCCGGCTTTCGTCATCAGCTGGAAGTGAATCTTGTTGGCCCGCTGGCGGTCACCCAGGCCCTGCTGCCTGTCCTCCATCGGGGTCAGGGCCGGGTCGTCAACGTGACGTCGGCGGCAGGTCGGGCCGGGGTGCCATTGATGGCGCCATACGTGTCTGCCAAACACGGACTGGAGGGGCTCAGCGACGTGATGCGGCTCGAGTTTCGCCAGTTAGGGATTCAGGTGGCGGTGATCGAGCCCGGCTTCGTCGGCACCGCGATGGGTGGCAAGCTGCAGCGCGACACCGAGGCCGCATTGCGCACACTGCCCGATGACGGCAGGCGTCGTTACGGGGCGGCGCTCGAAAAAGTGGCGCAGGAGATCAGCCAACAGGCGGCCACCGGTTCGCCGCCGGATGTGGTCGCCGAGGCGGTGCTGCACGCTCTGACGAGCAAGAAGCCGCGGACTCGCTATCCCTCGGGCAGTGGCGCGAAGCGCATGCTGTTCATGCGGCGCCTCCTGCCCGACCGGCAGTTCGACCGCATCGTCTTGCGCGCGGGCGGTCTAGAGGGCTTTTGAGCAGCTAGGCCGGTCGGCCGACGACCTCGCGGCGCAACGATTTCGGGAGGTACACCGCGCCGGGCCCGGCAACCGACGCACTGTCGGACGGATTCGAAATCGCACAGCGTTTGAGGGACAGGCACCCGCAGCCGATGCAGGAATCGAGTTTGTCGCGCAACGCCATCAGCCCGGCGATCTGATCATCCAGACGTTGCCGCCAGTCCTTGGAGAGCCGCGTCCAATCCGCGCGGGTAGGTGTGCGACTGTCCGGCAGCATCTCGAGCGCAGTAGCGATATCGTCGAGGCTCAAGCCGACATTGCGGGCGGCGCGGATGAACGCCAGCCGCCGCAACACGTTTCGTTCGAAACGACGCTGTCCTCCGCTCGTGCGGCTGGCGGTGATCAGCCCCTCCTTGTCGTAGAACCGGATCGCTGACGGTGCGAAACCGCTGCGCTCCGCCACCTCGCTGACGGTCAGGAGGTCTCGACTCTCCATCGCGTGCACCCCAATTCGCTTTGGCTCTTGACTTAAAGTTGACTTCAACTATCAGTATGCCAGTATGACTGCTTTTGAACACATCTCTCCCGTCGCGATCGTCACCGGCGGCTCCCGTGGCTTCGGCCGCGCAGTGGCCGCGGCCCTGCTGGAGCGGGCGTGGACGGTGGTGACCGACGCCAGGCGCGCGGCCGACCTCGACGCGACGGCAGCGGAGCTCGCCTCCCAGCGGCTGATCACCATCCCCGGCGACGTCTCCGAACCCGCACACAGAGCCGCACTGGTCGTCGCCGCAATTGACGCCGGACCGCTGCGGCTGCTGGTGAACAACGCCAGCCGGCTCGGTCCAAGCCCGCAGCCCCGCCTCGCCGACTACCTGGCTGCGGATCTGCGAGCCGTGTACACCACCAACGTCTTCGCTCCCCTGGCCCTGATCCAGGCCGCGCTTCCCGCGCTGACCGGCAACGGCGGCGGCATCGTGAACATCACCTCGGATGCGGCCGTCGAACCGTACGAGGGCTGGGGCGGCTACGGCTCGTCGAAGGCGGCGCTCGACCACCTCACGGCGATCCTGGCCGTCGAGAACCCCGCGATCGGCGTGTATGCATTCGATCCCGGCGACATGCGCACAGAGATGCACCAGGCCGCTTTCCCCGGCGAGGACATCTCCGATCGCGCCGAACCAGAATCCGTCGTGCCCGCGCTACTGCGGCTGCTCGACACCCGGCCCCCATCTGGCCGTTACCGCGCACAGGACCTGCTCGCCGTCGGAGCAGATGCATGACGTCCCCCTACCCGGCCGGGAGGTGGGCCCCCAGCTTGCGAGGGCAGTCCCCCCTGCCGAAGCCGTACACGCATTTCGAGCGCACACCCGCCTCCGATGCCGTCGAGCCACCGGAGGCACACGGTGTGGCCCGCGACGGCGTCAAGCTGATGATCGCCACACCGCGTGGCATCGCACACGCGCGTTTCACCGACCTCGGCGAGCACCTCGCACCCGGCGATCTACTGGTCGTGAACAACTCCGCGACGCTGCCCGCCGCCGTCACCGGCGCCCGAGCGAAGCGAGGCCCCATCGCCGTGCACTTCTCCGCCGCGCTCGACGACCACATCTGGGTCGTCGAACTACGAAAGGCCACCAAAGCGACCGGCCATCTTCCGGATGTCGAACCCGGCGAGCGCATCTCGCTGCCGGACGGCGCCGCGCTCGTCGTCATCGGCTCTTATCCGCAAGCGGGTGTGATGGGCAGTCGGCTGTGGACCACACGGCTGGCGATCGAAGGCGACGTCACGTCCTACCTCGACAGACACGGGCGGCCCATCCGATACGGCTACGTCCCGCGGTCCTGGCCGTTGAGCAGCTATCAGACGGTGTTCGCCCGGCGTCCTGGCAGCGCCGAGATGGCCAGTGCAGCAAGGCCATTCAGCGTCGAGCTGGTGACCTCGCTGGTGTCGGCGGGGATCGTGATCGCACCGATCACCCTGCATGCCGGGGTGTCTTCGGCGGAGCAGGGCGAGCCGCCGGCAGCGGAGCCGTTCGAGGTGCCGCCCGCGACCGCATGGTTGGCGAACATGACCCGTGCGTCGGGCGGGCGGGTGATCGCCGTCGGCACCACGGCGACCCGCGCCGTAGAGTCCGCCGCCGATCCCGACGGCACAGTGCACGCCGCGACAGGCTGGACGGATCTGGTCCTCGAGTCCGGTCGCCCGCCACGCGTCGTCGACGGCCTGATCACCGGCTGGCATGACGCAGGCGCCTCGCATCTGCTGCTACTCGAAGCGGTCGCCGGGCGCGCGCTCGTGGCTGCTGCGTATCGCGAAGCGATCGCTCACGGATACCTGTGGCACGAGTTCGGCGACAGCGCGCTGCTGCTCCCTAACCCCCCGCGATCCCGCTGATCAACCGGTCGCACACGGCGTCCATCTCGTGCCGCGCCTGATCGGGATTCGACGCGCGGGAGACGAACAGCGCCGCCTCGTCCAGCGCCCCGAGCAGGACGTGCGCGGTCGGCCGCAACGGCTGTTCGGGGATGGCACCTTCGGCGATAGCGTGCGCAAGCATTCCCTCGATCACCCCGAGGCCGTATTTCACCCCGACGGCGCGCCACCGATCCCAGCCCAGCACGGACGGCGCGTCGATCAGCACGATCCGCTGGACGTCGGGCGCCGAACAGCGGTCGAGGAAGAGACGCGCCCCCAGCCGCATCGCTTCCAAGGGGTCCTGCGGTTGATCCGCCATGATCTGCCGCGCGATGTCGGCGACCAGATCACGCTCGACCTCTTCGTATACCGCCGCGAACAGCGCGGCCTTGTCATCGAACTGGTGATACAACGCACCCCGTGTCACCCCGGCCGCGGCGACGATCGCCTGGGTGGAAACGTCGGAAAAGCCCTTGTCGGCGAACAGCTTTCGCGCCGCATCGATCAGCAGCGCACGCGTCGCGGCGGTGCGCTCGGCCTGTGTGCGCCGGGCAGGAGACCCTGCGGCCGCATCGTCATTGACTTTCATACAGGCTGCACGTAACTTTCATACTGAGTGTTTGTAAGTCTGCTGGAAAGGATAGCGAACATGCCGCAGGTGGCGCTGGACCAAGCAACGATCGACTACCGCGTGTTGGGCCCCGAGGACTCGCCTCATCCGCCGGTGCTGTTCGTGCACGGCATCCTCGTGGACAGTCGGCTGTGGGACCGGGTGGCCGAGGGCTTGGCGCGACAGGGCTTCCGCTGCTACCTGCCGAACTGGCCGCTCGGCTCGCACGCCATTCCCGTGAAGGATCCGGGCGCCCTCTCACCGAGTGGTGTGGCCTCGATGATCCGCGACTTCATCGGCGCGCTTGGGCTATCGGACGTGACGCTCGTCGGCAACGACACCGGCGGCGGCCTGTGCCAGCTGGTCATCGACGCGTATCCGGACCAGGTCGGCCGCCTGGTCCTGACCAACTGCGATGCGTTCGACAAGTTCCCGCCGTTTCCGTTCACGCTCGTCTTCGCGCTGCTGCGTGGACCGATTTCGATCAAGCTGCTGTCCGAGCAGATGCGGATCACGGCCCTGCGGCACTCGCCGCTCGGGTACGGCCTCCTCATGCATCCGGATGCGCAGCTCACCGCGTCCTGGCTGGAGCCCTGCCGCACGGACCCCCGTATCCGCAGAAACGTGGCCACACTGCTTCGCAACGTTGCCAAGACGGATCTGGCCGACGTGTCGACGCGGCTCGGTCGGTTCACCAAGCCAGTGACGATCGTCTGGGGGCAGAGCGACCGCGCCTTCACCCCCGCGTTGGGCAGGCGCCTGGCGGCGCTGTTCCCGAACGCGGCGCTCATCGAGGTACCCGGTGCGCGCACGTTCGTGTCGCTGGATGAGCCCGCCGCGGTGATCGATGCGATTGCGACCGTGGGGGCGACCACATAGTCCCCGCCGATCTGTCGAGGGTGATTTCGCGGATGGAAACGCGCCGTGGCTGGAGGCGCCTGGCCCCCGGATTGCCCGAAACCCGCCGCTGCCCGCCTCGGCAAGCGTGCTCCGCTGATCGGGGCTACTGCCCCTTCGGCTGTGTCGCCGCCTGCGTCGTGGCTAACTCTTGGTCAGCGTGAACTGGCAGACGTCGGTGTAGCCGGCGCGGAACAGTTCCGCGCAACCGGTCAGGTATTTCGTGTACCGGTCATAGACCTCTTGCGACTGGATCGCGATGGCCTCGTCCTTACGGGCCTCGAGCGCCGCTGCCCAGATGTCCAGCGTCCGCGCATAGTGCAGCCGCAGCCGCTGCGCGAGCTTGAGCTCGAAGCCGGCCTTCGCGGCTTGCTCCTCGACCGTCGTCGGCTTCGGCAGATCTCCGCCAGGGAAGATCTCGTCCATGATGAACTTGCTGAACTTCAGCAGCTTCATGGTCAGAGGCAGGCCGCTGCCGGCGAACTCCTCATCGGTGGGCTTGATGATGGTGTGCAGCATCATCACGCCTTCGTCGGGCAGGATCTGGAAGGCCTTCTTGAAGAAGTCGTCGTAGCGATCGCGACCGAAGTGCTCGAACGCGCCAATCGACACGATCCGGTCCACCGGCTCGTCGAACTGCTCCCAGCCCTGCAGCAGCACGCGCTTGCTTCGCGGGCTGCCGGATTCGGCAAACACCTTCTCGACGTGGGCCTTCTGATTCTCGCTGAGCGTGAGGCCGATGACGTTGACGTCGTAGCGCTCGAGGGCACGGTTGACGGTCGCACCCCAGCCGCAACCAATGTCGAGAAGCGTCATGCCGGGCTGCAGGCCCAGCTTGCCCAACGACAGGTCGATCTTGGCGTATTGCGCCTCTTCGAGCGTCATGTCGTCGCGCTCGAAGTAGGCACAGCTATAAGTCTGCGTCGGATCCAGAAACAGCCGGAAGAAGTCGTCGGACAGGTCGTAGTGCGCCTGGACGTCTTCGAAATAGGGCTTCAAGTTCTGGGCGTCGCTCGTGGTTTCCGGCAAAGTTGCAGCCTCTGACGTTTCGCTATGTTCTCATCCGAAAGGCTCCACGCTTTTCGAGAGCCTCCCCCGTCGTGAGGGCAGTCTACGCACAGCCGATGTGTACAGCTCCCAGAGATCTGTTCAGCGGGAGATAGTTGACAGAGTCAGAGAATCAATTGACGATGTCAACTATGACTGACGTGGTTGACGACGTCCGTGGATTCAACCGCTTCTACACTCGCGTGTTGGGCCTGCTGCGGCCCGAACTGGCCGGATCGGCGTTTGGTCTGACGGAGGCCAGGGTCCTGTTCGAGGTGGCTCACCGCGACGACCTGGCGGTGTCCGACCTTCGCCGCGACCTCGACCTCGACGCCGGCTACCTCAGCCGCATCCTGTCCGGGTTCACCGCATCCGGGTTGGTGGCCAGGGAGAAGTCGGCGGCCGACGGGCGTCGTCAGGTCGTCCGGCTCACGGCCGGGGGCAGGCAGGCGTTCGACGAGCTGGACCGGCTGCAGGCAGCCGCCATCGACACCCTGCTGGCGCCGCTCGATGACGGTCAACGAAACCAGCTCGTCGGTGCGATGGGCCAGATCCGCAGGATGCTGGGCAGCGAGACGCCCTGGACGGGCATCGTGCTCCGCCCACCCCAGCCGGGCGATCTCGGTTGGGTCGTCGAACGGCACGGCGCCCGATATGCGGCCGAATACGGCTGGGATGCGACGTTCGAAGCGCTGGTCGCGCGCGTTGTCGCCGACTTCGCCGAGCGCCGGGACAACCAACGCGAGGCGGGCTGGATCGCCGAACTGGACGGGGATCGAGTCGGTTGCGTGTTCTGCACCGCCGCCGACGCCGACGACACCGCACAGCTGCGGTTGCTGCTCGTCGACCCGTCGGCGCGCGGGGCGGGTGTCGGGACCCGGCTGGTGGACGAGTGCCTGCGATTCGCCCGGCGAACCGGCTATCGGCGAATCACGTTGTGGACCAACGATGTACTCGTTGCCGCCCGCCGCATCTACGAGCGGGCCGGTTTCAGGTGCGACCGTCGCGAGCCGCACCACAGCTTCGGGCACGATCTCGTCGGCGAGTACTGGTCACGAGACCTGTAGCTCGAACTGATGCCACCTGCGCGTCAGGCGGTCGGCGCAGCGCCAAGCACCCGCTGGATGTCGGGCTTCATGGCCTGCAACTGGCCACCCCAGTAACCCCAGCTGTGCGTGCCGTTGGGCGGGAAGTTGAACACCCCGTTGCTGCCCCCGGCTCGGGTGTAAGCCGCTTGGAACTCCCTGTTGGTGCGGATAGTCAGACCCTCCAGGAATTGCGCGGGAATCTGCGCGTTGCCCAGCCCGGCATCCAGATCCGTCGGGTTGCCGTTGCCGCTGTACACCCAGATGCGGGTGCCGTTGGAGACCAGGCGTCCGATCTGCAGCATGGGATCGTTGCGCTGCCAGGCCGGCCCGCCATAGGGACCCCACATGTCGAGCGCGTTGAAGCCACCCGCATCGCCCATCGAGATGCCCACCAGCACGGGCCACAGTCCCCTGGACAGATTCAGGAAGCCTGACAGGGCTCCGGCGTATACGAACTGCCCCGGGTGATAGGCAGCGAGGATCAGCGCAGAACTGCCCGACATCGACAGGCCGACCACGGCGTTGCCGGTCGCGCTGACGCCCTTATTCGCGGCCAGCCACGCCGGCAGCTCCGATGTCAGGAAGGTCTCCCATTTGTAGGTCTGGGTGGTGCCGTTGCCGACGGCAGGCCGGTACCAGTCGCTGTAGAAGCTGGACATGCCGCCGACCGGCGCCACGACCGAGAGGCCGGAGCCGTCGAACCAACTGAATGCGCCGGTCTCGATGTCCCAGCCGCTGCGGTCGTCGCGGGCGCGCAGACCGTCGAGAAGGTAGACCGCCTTGGGCCCACCGCCCTGGAATTGAACGGTGATGTCGCGACCCATCGACGGCGACGGAACGCTGAGAACTTCGACCGCCGCGCCGGCCGTTGGAGTACCCCCGATCACCCCGACCAACCACGGCAGCAATGCCGCCACTGCCATCGCCGCCGGCAGCCGGCGGATCCACTTGCCTGGTGCCTGGTGAGTAGAGTTCATCGCCCTTCATTTCGTCGTGCGTACATCGGGTTAATCGCGGACCACGAACGAGCGGTTACACCTTTCCGATGCGCGCGATGAGAGCACAATTGCCCTCATCCGACAGTTCAAAGGGGCCGTCACAGGGAAAGGAGCGGCGATGAAGGCCAAAGTGGGCGACTTCCTGGTGATCAAGGGAACCACCGTCGAACAGCATGATCAGCGGGGAGTGATCACCGAGGTCCGCTCGGCCGACGGCTCGCCGCCATACGTGGTGCGGTGGCTGGCCAATGACCACATCGCAACCGTGTATCCGGGCCCGGACGCCCTCGTCGTCACCGCCGCCGAACAAGAGGCGGCCGACGCGCGCGGCCACTCTCACTGAGACGTCCGCGAACGGAGCCGAACATGACCAACCCTGACGGTGGTGGGTTTGGTGACGACGCGCCCGAAGCCGATGTCGTCGAACAACTCATCCCGATCGATGTCAGCGACGAGGACACCTGGCGGGACGCGGCACGCGTCGCGAGTGCACGGGATTGGCAAGCCAGTGAAGCCGATCTGATCGACCAGGCCATCGCTGTTCCGGATGACGATTCGGAGTTTGACCGTTGAGACATCAGTTGTGCGAGGCTGTCGACTCCTTGAGAAGCAGCCCGTAGCCGTTGCAGCACAGGCTGACTCGAAGAGGCTGGCTGGCCGTATGGGTCGCAAGCCATTCGCGCAGCACCGGTTTCTGTTTCTCGACCGACGCCTGCGTCACTCCGAGTTCGCGCAGCAGCGCGGGCAGAGTGGTTGGCTGCGTCGATGCGGTGCCGACGTCGCTGGCATGTGGGGTTATGACTGTCATGGCTGTCCCCTTTGGCGCCGTGAACCCAATTCTAGGTCGGGTGACCTCTGCGCGGAACCGTTTGCTCGAGAGCCGTATCGCCTATGGCGGTAAGTTCGGCATTGTTAGCTGTGCCTCGAGTGCGCCGGTTAAGCCGAAGATGGGTCCATGGCGATTCTTGATGGCATCCGACGCAGCGTCGTCGGGCTCTGTGCGTTGACGGCCGTTGTGGTGACACCGACGACCGCCTCGGCGCGCGGCGACGATGCCAACCCGCTTCTCGAACTGGTCGACGCGGCCACGCAACGGCTGCAGACGGCCGAGCCGGTGGCAGCGAGCAAGTGGAACACCGGCGGCTCGATCGAGGATCCTCTGCGGGTTGAGCAGGTGTTGGCAGCAGTGAGTACCGATGCGAAGGGCAGCGGGGTTGACCCCGAAAGCGTCAGGCGGATATTCACCGATCAGATCGATGCCACCGAAGCCATCGAATACACGCGCTTCGCCCAATGGAAGCTCGATCCAGCGTCCGCGCCAGGCGTTGCGCCGGACTTGGCAGCATCGCGCGAAACCATCGATCGGTTGAACACCGAGATGGTCGAGCAGATCGCGCTGCACTGGTCGGTTCTGCGCTCCCCGGACTGCACCGGCACGCTAGACGACGCCAAGGCAGCCGTGACCAATGCACGGACACTGGATGCCCTCTATCAGCAGGCGCTTGCCTTCTCCACGCAGTCGTATTGCGCCCATTGACTTTTGAGCACTGACCGCCAGGATCGCGGCACCATGTTCGTGGTCGCGTTGCGGCCCGTCGACGACGACAGCGACCGAACTCGACGGCGGGATCGGCCACCAGCAGATCGCCCGGCCCCGGCTGCCCGGGTCACGGTGGCAGTGTGGCAAAGGGGTGCCACGCGGCCAGGTTCGATTCCCGGCAGCTCCACTAAAAGGGCCGCTCACCAGCGGCCCTTTTGTTGGATCGCCGGTCTCGCATCAACATCCACGGCGCCGACTGGCTCGCGTTGTTTCGAAGGCTTCGTGTCGACCGGTTCGACGCCCGGAACAGCAACTGCACGGCCGTGCCTGACACTGCGCCCGGAGTCAGATGCGTAGCCGAGGTCGCGAAGGCTGCGATCGCATACCGCCGCGCACCGTTTCGGTGAATCGTCAGGTCGCAGCGAGTTCACCAATTTCAGAGTCGGTTGCCTGACAACGCTGACGGGACGAACATGGATGGGCGCCGTCACGATCACATTTCGCACATCCGTTCTGCGGATATAGCGCTGCCGATGGTGATGGAATCGGTCACGAGGCGACGGGTGATCGAGTGGGGTAACTAGATGACATACGGCGGGCACGGCGGCGGCCAGCCCGACCCGTTCGGTCAGGACCCTTTCAGCGGTCCGCCGGGCACCCAGGGATACAGCCCTCCGCCGGTCACGCAGGGCTTTTCCACGGGCCAGGGTTTCCCGCCACCGTTGGGTACGCCGCACGGCGAAGTCAACACGTTGGCGACTTTGTCAATCGTGTTCGCGTTCGTGTTCGCCCCGGCCGGTGCGGCCCTGGGCCATGTGGCGCTCTACCAGATCAAACGGCGCGGTCAGCGTGGTCGGGGACGCGCAATAGTCGGGCTCACCCTGTCGTACGTGATCATCGTGCTTGCAGTCATTGCGCTGCTGACCTGGCTGGTGATCGGCAACAGCTCCCAGTCGCCGTCGGGGCCCGCTACAACCACGGCGACGCAGACGACGACGGGAGCGGCACCACCTCCGCGGACCACGGTGATCACGCCGCCACCGGCGCAGCGCCCGACAGTCAGAGTGGAGCAGCTTCGGGTAGGCGACTGTGTGGAGGTTCAGCAGACCCAGCCTGATCCCAGCAAGGGGCCCGACACCAACGACATCCTCATATGCCCGGTACGGTGCGAGGTCCGCGACGGTGTATTCCGGGTAGACCAGATCTTGTCGACCGATTCCTGCCCGGCGCAGGCATTGTTCGACAGACGAGAAACGATTTTTGCCTGCATCTCGAGTTATCGAGGCTGATCATGAGGAGGCTGTGTTCACTGATTGGCGATCGCCGCGCGACGCTCGAGGGAGGCTTGCGGTTCGCTGGCCGAATGCCCGACGCCGAGGATCGTCCCAGGCTGCTGACGAGGTGGTCTGATGCAACCCGGCGGTAACCCATTCGAGCAGCGCTCGGCAGATCCGTTCGGCCCACCGCCCGCACCGGCGTCGGCGCCACCGAGCACGGGTCCGTTCGGGCAGGGCGCGTCGATCGGCCCACCTTACGGAGCGACACCGCCCACCGACTACAACACCTTCGCGGTACTGTCGCCGATCTTCGCGGTCGTGGTGCCGCCAGCCGGGGTGGTGCTCGGGCATCTGGCTCTGCCCCAGATCCGGCGCACAGGTGAGCGGGGACGCCTGGCCGCCATCGCCGGACTGGTCATCGGCTATCTGATGTGCGTGGTGCTGATCGCCGCCCTCGTCTGGTGGTTGACCAGCGATTCCGGCTCGGGTTCGACCACCTCATCCTCGCCAACCGCCTCCACTCATCAGATGCCGTCGAATACCCGCGCGTCCACCGTGACGTCGGTGGCCCCGCCGAGCACTGTTCCGCGGATCAAGCTCGACCTCGCCACGGTGCCGATCGGCACGTGCGTGGAGATCCAGCTGCGCAGCGACGAAGGCAGCGACGCGCTGGACCTGTTCAAGGTCGACTGCGCGCACAAAGAAGGGGTGTACACCGTGACCGCGCGGGTCTCCGCCACCTACGAGTGCCGTTCTGTTTACGTCGCAGCGCCGCCGGACCATTCGTTCGCCCTGTGCCTGAACCCCTACTGATGCCGATGAACACGCCCGCAGCGATCTCCCACCTGCGTCACACGCGGATGCCGGGCTGGTGAACATGGACCAATCAAATCCCTTCGACTTCAGCGACTTCGGGCCGCCGAAGCGCCTTAGCGGTCCGACCCCGCCGCCCGTCGCGCCGGGCGGCCCAGCGGCGGCGCCGCCGACGGGCAGCGGCGACTTTTCCACCGGCTTTGACCCGTGGGCGAATCAGCCGAAGACACAGCCGCGGTCGGTACAGTCGGGCGGCCAGGACGCCTTCGGCCATGCGACCAGCGCCGGGACGTTGGCGACCGCCGGGCCGCCAGTGAAGTGGTTCGGCGTCACCTTGGTGCTGGCCGTGGCAGGGGCGGTGCTGGCCCTCATCAGCGCCGCCTCGGGCGGCGGCGTACTGGTGACCGCGCTTGCGGGCTGGCTGCTCACCGGGCCGCTCGCAATCGGTGCGCTGGCCGTGTACACCCGCGTGGACACCCGCCGGCGCAGCGAATCGATCTATTCGGCGCCGCGCTGGGCCACCACGTTGTACTGGGCGGTGCTGGTCGTGTGTCTGGTGGGCATCGCGTTGGCCGCGTGGCAGATCGCGTTGTGGGCGGGCAGGCAGTAAATGACCGTGACTCAGCGAATCCGACTGTCCAGCAGAGGTATTGGGCCGCTGCTGCGGTTCATCGCCGTCGTCATGCTCATCGGTGCGATGGCCGGCTGGGCGGTTCCGGACGCACACGCTGAACCGGCCGGCGGCGGCGCCAAGCGGTTCGGGGCCTGCCTGGCCTCCCAGAAGGCCGGGGATCTGCTGCTGCTTTTCGACGAGTCCAGCAGCCTGCAGAGCACCGATCCGCAGGCGGCCCGGGTGCAGGCGGCCCGTTACCTGCTGCAGACGTTGGGCAAGTACGCCGACCGGGTCGGCGCGAATCTCGAGGTCGCCTCCGCCGGATTCTCTGATACCTTTGCGCCCGAACACAATTGGACCAAGCTGACCGGGTCATCGGCCGATCAGCTGGGTTCCGAGCTGTCGAGCATCGCCACCAAAAACAGCGGCATCGACACCGATTACTGGCTGGCCCTCGACGGAGCGCGTCAGGAGTTGGCGTCGCGGGGGCCGGGGCCCAACGGCGGGCAACGCTGCCAGGCGATCGCATGGTTCTCCGACGGCAAAATCGATTTCACCCCGCGGCCCACGTCCAAGCCGTATGCCGACGGGGTTAGCCTCGACAGCCCCAACGGAATCGACGACACCACCAAACGGGCGGTGGACTCAATCTGCCGGCCGGGCGGCCTCGCCGATCAGCTGCGTTCCAGTGGCATCATCATGCTGGGAATCGGCCTCGGCGCCAACAAGACACCCAGCGACTTCGACGTGATGTCGGCGATCAGCACCGCTCTCGGACTCAACGGCTTGGCATGCGGGAAGATCACGGATCCGGTCCCGGGTGATTTCTATCCGGTCTCCAACATCGACGACATGCTGTTCGCATTCGACGCGCTAAACCCCGATCCCGGCACCACCCAGCAAGGCCCGGTGTGTCGGCTACAGGTGTGCCCCGAAGCGCGGCACAACTTCGTGCTGGACCGCTCGATAAAGTCGGTGAACATCCTCGGCTCCGGCGGCGTGGCTGGCGTCGTGCCCTATTTGATCTCACCATCCGGCAAGACCTTGGAGCTGCCCAAGAAGGACGGCAGGAACGCGGCCGACATCGACGGTGTGCCGGTGGCCTACGAGTGGCAATCCGAGTCGGCGCAGACGATTTCATTGCAGAACACCGGGGGCCCGCAGTGGGCAGGTCAGTGGGCCATCGTCTACGTCGACACCACCGGCCAACACCCCGACGCCGTGTCGAAGGTGAGCATTCACATCACCACCGACATCTTCCCAGCGCTCACGGGCGCGGAGAAAGTGTCCTGGCGCAGCGGTCAGGTGCTCGACGGCCTGACGTTCGGGCTCGTCGACGGACAGGGCAAGCCCATGGCGCCCACCGACCTGGCCGGCACCGCGACCATGTCGGCTGCGCTGGCGCCCGACGGGGCGGCACCCATCCCGCTGCTGCAGTCGGTCGCCAAGGACGACATCACCAGACCGGTCGACGCCGACCTGACGAAGGTGAACCCCGGCCATGCGGTGCTGCGAATGTCGTTGGTGATCACCACCGCACCGGCGACCGACCCGTCCGGCGCCCAGATCGCACCCGGTACCGAGCTGTCACCCCAGGACGTCGATGTGCCCGTGCAGATCCTGCCCAAGTTGGGCCTACCCACACCGGGAGAGCGGATCGACTTCGGCACCGTGCAGGCCACCAAAGGCGCAACCGCGCCGCTGAACATCACCGGCCCGGGCTGCGCCTGGATCGCCGATGCCGACGGCGCCAAAGTCCTAGCCGCACCCGAGGACATCGGTACCCCGCGGGTCACCTCCACGGCCAACTCCGCTCAGAACTGCATGAAGGTGCAGGCCGGGCAGACGGCCCAGCTGCAGGTGACGCTGCGCACCGACCACGACGGGCACGGCGGCTTGAACGGCACCGTGCCGGTACACGTTTCGGCACTGGACAATCCAAACGATGCCCAGGTCGTCGAGGTCCCGTTTGTCGCGTCGCTGATCCAGCCGCTGAACACCACCAACTTCATGCTGGTGCTCATTGCCGCGCTGCTGCTGGGGCCGGGCATTCCGCTGGCGCTGCTGTACGCGTCGAAGTGGTGGGTCAGCAAGATACCCGACACACCGATGCTGGCCGAGCGGATCGCGGTCGAGGTGAGTAATGACGTGGTACTGCGCGACGGCCAGCCGTTCGCGATGGCCGACACCGACCTCATCCAGCCGGTGCCCGGGCTGGCCGGGGGCACGCGCAAGCTCGCGGTGCAAGGTGTGACGTTGACCGCGACGATGGGCCGCAGCCCGTTCGGCGCAGGGTATGTGACCGTCGACGCCGACGGCTTGGTCAGCGTGGGCTCCGAGCTGCCTGCGATTGACCCAAGCGGACTGCGTGCAGTGCTGCCGCTGGCCGTGCACAACAAGTGGGTGGTGCTTCACGATCCCCGCGGGCCCGCGAACGTCGCCGAGGTGCTGCTGCTGGTCGGCGGGCGCACCGACACCGCGGCGCGCGAACGACTCTACGAAGACGTCGCGCGCCGACTACCCGAGTTACTCAACGGGTTGCGGTTGCGGGCGGTGGAGGCGGGGCTGGCCGCTGCGCATGACGAACCGGGACAAGGGGTTTCACCGTTCGGCGAGGCGGGGCTCGGTGTGCCGGTGGCCCATGATCCGTTTCAAAGCACTGGACCGAGCAGGAGCGCTTCGCCCGGCGCCGTCCCCCCTGCGCGGCCCGCGCGTCATGACCCAGATCCGTTCGACCCGTTCAGGGAAGGAAACTGAATGCGACGATTTCTTGTAGTGGGATGCGGCGGTTCCGGCGGTGCCACATTGGCGTTCATCATGGACCAGCTGCGCTCCGAACTACACGCCGCAGGTATCGACAAGCTGTTGGCGGGTTGGCAATTCGTTCAGATCGACGTGCCCAGCGCAGCTGAGACCGGCCCCGAGGGACTGGCCAACGTGCCCGAGCAGGGCGGCACCTACATCGGGTGCGGACCGCAGGGCAGCAGCTACGCGATCCTCGACGCTGCGGTGTCGCAGCGCCTGGGCGCCGAGTCGGCATTGGACACGGTCGCCACATGGGCGCCACGCACCCCGGAGGAGGTATCAATCCCGATCTCGGCCGGCGCGGGCCAGTACCGCGCCATCGGGCGAATGATCACGCTCAGCAAGGCCACCGAGATCCACAACCGCCTTCAGGCGGCTTGGGACGCGCTGTTCCGGGTCGAGACGATTTCGGAGATGTCCACCGTCGACGTGCCCGGCATGGGGAATTTCGACCCGAACGAACCGCCCCTGGTTCTGGTGGTGTCGTCAATGGCCGGCGGCGCGGGCGCGTCGATGGCGCTGGACGTGTGCCGGCTACTGACCCTGGTGTCGGGCTTGGACCCCAAACTAATGGGGGTCTTCATGGTGACGCCGGACATCTTTGATTCGTTGCCGCAGAGCTCCATCATCGGGGTGCGCGCGAATTCACTAGCCATGCTGGGTGAGATCGTGGCCAGCCAGGCCGGCTCGGCGCGCGAACACGACGTGCGGATCATGCGGGCGCTGGGCCAGCACCACGGCGAGGGGGAACCGATCCCGTTCGCGCGGGTGTTCCCGGTGGGCCGTTTCATCGGCGCGGACCGCACGCTGTTCGGGGATGGTTCGCAGTGGGCCGTCTACCGCGGGCTGGCACGCGGGCTGGCCGGGCTCATGATGAGCGGCGCGGCCAGTGACCAGTTCGTCTCTTACGACCTCGGCAACACCGCGTCCCCGGAGGGAGACCGGGACCTGCTGGGGTGGGGCATCTCGGCGTGGGATGTGCTGCCCTGGGGCACTTACGGTTTCGCCAGCCTCAGCATGGGCCGCGACCGCTACGCCGAGTACGCCTCGCAGCGGCTGGCCCGCAGCTGCGTGGACAAGCTGCTGTTCGGGCATCTGCAGACGGGCAACCCGGCGTCCAGCACGGAGCAACTCGATTCACTGCTGGGCAGCCAATGGCAGGCGCACTGCAGCGAGCTGGGACTGCCGCCGAATCCCGGCGACGAGCAAACCCGGGTGGGCATCCTGGGCCGCTGGATCGGCTCGGACGCGTTCGCGGCCGAGTCGGTGGCCGCCACAGTCAACGGGCTCATCGACCGCCAGCTGCGGGGGTACCTGCCTGACCCCGAGGGCATGACCGCCGAACAATGGGTGCCGATCTTCCGCCAGGCCGTCCTCAACCGGCGCAGCGAGCTGCTGCGGGCGTGCGCCGACGCGGCGTATGCCATGGCGTTCAGCTGGCACCGCGAGTTCGCCGGGCGGCTCGAACAGATGGTGGGCGGGGCTATCGCGACGTTGGGCCTGCCCTACACGCGGGAGCTGGTGGATCGGCTGCGTCGCCACATCGACGACGTGCTGGCCCCCGGGGTGGCGCAGCTCGGGACGATGGGTCCGCCGGACATCGTGGCGGTGCCGCCGCAGGTGGATGCGGCGTTGCGCTCGCTGCGCGGGGTGATGTCCAACGCAGAGCAGGTCCTGGCCACCGCTCTGGACGGGTTCCGCGCCAACGTGCGGCGCCAACTGTTCGCCGACGCGGCCGCGCGAATCGGCGATGTGATGCGGGTGATGGGCGTGGAGATGTTGGCGCCCCTGCGCGAAGCGCTCGGCGAGGCCATGGTGCTGCTGGAGAACGCACGCGCGGAACCACCGAGCGACGTGGGGCTGGCCCGGCTGGCCACCGACCAGTAC
>DASQCE010000268.1:0-3048 GCA_035634855.1 Mycobacterium sp. | reverse complement strand
ATTTGAATGACTGAATGTCAGGACAAAGTATTGACAGCGCCGCGTGACGCGGGCACAGTCGATACGAGTCGAATCACCTACACCCTCGGAAGGCTGACATTGAGCACTCGGCAGCCATTTGACGTCCTCGCCATCGGGCGCTGCGGCGTCGACATCTACCCCCTGCAGATCGGTGTGGGGCTGGCGGACGTCAACACGTTCGGGAAGTTTTTGGGCGGCAGCGCCGCCAACGTCACGGTGGCCGCGGCCCGGTTGGGCGAGCGCGCCGCGCTGATCTCCGGCGTCGGCGACGACCCGTTCGGCACCTTCGTCCGCCGCGAGTTGGCCGACCTCGGGGTCGACAATCGTTACGTGACGACCCACGACGAGTACCCCACACCGGTGACGTTCTGCGAGATCTTCCCGCCCGACAATTTTCCGTTGTACTTCTATCGCAAGCCGAGCGCGCCGGACCTGCAGGTGCGCGCCGACGAGATAGACGCCGACGCGGTTCGGGATGCCCGGCTGTACTGGTCGACGGTGAGCGCGCTGTCCGAGGAGCCAAGCCGCAGCGCGCATTTCGCCGCGTGGGAGGCGCGCCAGCGCAAGCCGCTCACCGTGCTCGACCTGGATTACCGGCCGATGTTCTGGGAGTCGCCCGCCGCAGCCACCGAACAGGTGCAGCGCGCACTGCAGCACGTGACGGTGGCGGTCGGCAACCGCGAGGAGTGCGAGATCGCCGTCGGCGAGCACAACCCGCACAAGGCCGCCGATGCGCTGCTCGACCTCGGCGTCGAGCTGGCGATCGTCAAACAAGGCCCCCGCGGTGTGCTCGGCAAGACACGGCATTCGCACGTGACGGTCGCACCCAACGAGGTCGATGTCGTCAACGGCCTCGGCGCCGGTGATGCGTTCGGCGGCAGCCTCTGCCACGGGCTGTTGCACAACTGGCCGCTGGAGAAGACGCTGCGCTACGCCAATGCCGCGGGCGCCATCGTCGCGTCACGGCTGGAGTGCTCGACGGCGATGCCGACGGCCGCGGAGGTGGCCGAACTCGCCGAGCAGGCCGCCGAGGAGGCCGTCAATGTCTGAGCGCACTGATGCGCCGATGTGCGCTGACTACACCGAGATCACCGAACTGCGCGCCACTGATCCGGCCGCGATCGGCAGGGCGTGGCAGCACCGCACCACCCGGCCGACCGTGCGCGGTAACGGCAGGTTGATGATCGTCGCCGCCGATCACCCCGCCCGCGGTGCGCTCGCGGTGGGCTCGCGGCCGACCGCGATGAACAGCCGCACCGACCTGCTCGACCGGCTGCGCGCCGCGCTCGCCGACCCCGGCGTGGACGGCGTGCTGGCTACCTCGGACATCCTCGACGACCTGGTGCTGCTTGGCGCGCTCGAGGACAAGGTGGTGTTCTCGTCGATGAACCGCGGCGGCCTGGCCGGCGCACAGTTCGAGCTCGACGACAGGATGACCGCAGCCACCGCCGCGGCAACCGCTGCGGCGAGAATGAACGGCGGAAAGATGTTGTGCCGCATCGATCTCGGCGATCCTGGCACCGTCGCCACGCTGGAGGCGTGCGCGCGGGCGATCGACGATCTCGCGTCACACGGACTGATCGCGATGCTCGAGCCGTTCATGTCGACGCGGGTCGACGGCAAGGTCCGCAACGACCTGTCCGCCGACGCGGTGATCAAGTCGATCCACATCGGGCAGGGCCTCGGCTCGACCTCGGCGTACACCTGGATGAAGTTGCCGGTAGTCGACGAGATGGACCGGGTGATGGAGTCGACGACACTGCCTACGCTGCTGCTCGGCGGTGATCCCGCCGATCCCGACGAGGCGTTCTCCAGTTGGGAGAAGGCGCTCGGGCTGCCCTCGGTGCGTGGCCTGATCGTCGGCCGCACGCTGCTTTACCCCGCCGACGACGATGTCAGTTCCGCGGTGGCGGCAGCCGTCTCGATGGTGAGGTGAGCATGCACAGCAAGTACTACATTCCCGCGCGCAGCGCCACTCCCCCGTACACCGTCGACGTCACTCCCGAATCGGCGGGCTGGACCGAGTGCAGCCTTCAGGTGGTGGAACTGGAGTCGGTGCGCGAGCTCACGCTTCAGACAGGCGACACCGAGGTGATGATCCTGCCGCTGGCCGGCGGTGGAACCGTCGAGGCCGACAGCGAGACATTCGAACTGTCCCCGCGTGCTTCGGTTTTCGACGGCCCGGCCGACATGGTTTACATCGGCATCGACAACACATACACCCTGCGCGGTGAGGGTCGTTTCGCGATCTGCGGAGCCAGGGCCAAGCGTCAGCTGCCGAACCGCCGGGTGGCCGCCACCGACGTGCCTGTCGAGCTTCGTGGTACCGGCAACTGCAGCAGGCAGGTGCAAAACTTCGGCACCGCAGGCGTTTTCGAGGCCGACTCGCTGATGGCGGTCGAGGTTATCACCCCCGGCGGCAACTGGTCGAGCTACCCGGCACACAAACACGATGAGAACACTCCCGTCGAGTCGGCGCTGGAGGAGATCTACTACTTCGAGATCGACTCGGGGCCGGGAGATTCCCGTGGGTTCGGCTATCACCGTGTATATGGCACGCCCGACCGTCCGATCGAGGTGCTCGAGGAGGTGCGCAGCGGCGATGTCGTCCTCGTCCCGCACGGCTACCACGGTCCGTCAGTCGCGGCGCCCGGCTACCACATGTACTACCTGAATGTGATGGCGGGAACCGGCGAGGAACGGGCATGGAAGATCGTCGACGATCCCGAACACGCCTGGCTGCGCGGCACCTGGGAAGACCAGGACGTCGACCCAAGGCTGCCCCTGCGATCACGAGGAGCGTGACGTGGTTTCCAAAGCGACCGCATTCAAGACTCCGGACGCCGAGCCGACCGTGCGACTCACCGTCGCGCAGGCCACGATTCGGTTCCTTGCCAACCAGTACGTCGAATGCGACGGTGAGCGCACCAAGTTCTTCGCCGGCTGCTTCGGCATCTTCGGTCACGGAAACGTGGCGGGGATCGGCCAGGCGTTGCTGCAGGCCGAGATCGACGAGAACGAGCCCAA
>DASQCE010000267.1:0-11461 GCA_035634855.1 Mycobacterium sp. | reverse complement strand
GTAACGGATGCCACGTCGGGCAGACTGGAGTCGTGCAGCTGGTAACCATCGACGAGATCCGCTCCGCCGCGGAACTGGTTCGGCCCTACATCCTGCGCACACCCCTGGTCCCGGCCGGCTGGGCGGACGGCGATCGGCCGCTGTGGATCAAGCCGGAGAGTCTCCAGTCGATCGGCGCCTTCAAGGTTCGCGGCGCCTTCAACGCGATCGGCCACCTCGATGAATCCGTCCGTACCCGCGGCGTAGTCGCCTATTCGAGCGGAAACCATGCCCAGGCCGTCGCCTATGCGGCGGCCGTGTACGGCGTTCCCGCACACATCGTCATGCCGGAGGAGACCCCGAATATCAAAGTGGCCGCCACGCGAAGCCACGGCGCAGAGGTGGTGTTGTGCGGTGCGGGCCAACGCGAGAAGGTGGCCGCCGAGGTGGTCGCCGCCACGGGCGGTGTGCTCGTGCCGCCGTTCGACCACCACGACATCATCGCGGGGCAGGGCACCATCGGCCTGGAGATCGCCGAGGATCTGCCCACGGTCCAGAACGTGCTGGTCCCGGTCAGTGGTGGTGGGCTGGCGTCCGGGATCGGCACCGCGATCAAGGCTCTGTGCCCCGACGCCCGCGTCTTCGGCGTCGAACCCGAGCTGGCGGCGGACACCGCCGAGGGCCTTCGCGTGGGACATCGTGTGGACTGGACCATCGAGGACAGAAATCGGACGATCGCCGATGGGCTGCGGTCCCAACCGTCCGAACTGACGTTCGCACATCTGCAAGAGGTCTTGGACGGGCTGATCACGGTGTCGGAGAACGAAATTCGGGCCGCCGTGCGCGAACTCGCCTTCCGCGCGCATCTGGTTGCCGAGCCGAGTGGCGCGGTCGCGTTGGCGGCGTACCGGCAAGGGTCATCGCCGCCGGGCCGCACCGTGATGATCCTGTCCGGCGGCAACATCGAACCGCCGATGCTGCAAGAGATTCTGGCTGGCTGACTCAGGCCGCCGCCCCCGAACCGTGGTTGTGGACGGCCACGCCGACAAGCGGCCCACTTAGTGCACACCCTCCATCAGCCGGCTGATCCACGGCGCGATCGCGAATACGACCACGCCGGCGAACACCGCAACGGCTCCGATGATCCCGAAGTACGCGAATTCGTGCGCCGGATCGTAGTAGCGGGCCAGCACTCCCGACATCGAGGTGCCGAGGCCGACCGAAAAGAAGTACAGCGCCATCATCTGAGCCCGAAACGCCTCCGGCGCAAGCTTTGTCGTGACGGGCAGCCCGATCGGCGACAACAGCAGCTCACACACGGCGAACACCGCCATGATGCCGACGACCAGAGAGCCGGAACCGCCTTGCCCGTCGTGCCCGACGTCGGCAGGAACAGCAGGAATGCCAGTCCCATCCCGATCACGCCGTAGGCGAACTTGCGCGGTGTGGTGGGCGCGCGATTGCCCAGCTTCGTCCACATGATCGCGAATGGTGGTGAGAGCACGATGATCCAGACGGGTTCGATCGAGCCGATCCAGCTCGACGGTGCGGTCTAGCCGACGATGGACCAGTTCATCCGCTCGTCGGAGTAGACCGCCAACACCGTGAATATCTGCTGGAACAGCGACCAGAACACCGCGTTCGCGATGAACATCGGAATGAAGGCGCGCACTCGGGTTCGCTCGATCGCGGTCACTTTCGCACTGGCCAGCATCACCACGAAGTACGCCACCGAGGCCGCAATGATGACGCCTGTGGTCACCTGCGACAGGTTGGACAGCTTGACCAACCCGGTCACAAAGGCCACCACGATGACGGCGACGACGACCACAACCAACCCGGCAACCCATCCAATAGCGCTGTGTGGCAATTGGCTTGGCACAGTGCGGCCGTGCGCGCCCAGGTTTCGCCGGAACGCGGACGTACTGGGCAAGACCCAGTGCCATGCCGACTGCCGCGGCACCGAAGCCGAAGTGGAATCCGGCGTGAGTCTGCAACAGGCCGGTGATCAGTGGGCCGATGAAGGGACCGAGGTTGATGCCGAGATAAAACAGGGTGAAGCCACCGTCGCAGCGGGCATCGCCCTTCTCGTACAGGGTTCCCAGCAATGACGACGCGTAGGCCTTCAACGCACCGGAGCCGAGCGCGACAAGAATCAGCCCGGCGGCGACACCCGCCAAACCCGGCACGATCGCCAGTGCGATGTGACCGCACATGACCACTACGCCGCCGTAGAACACCGTGCGTTCCATGCCGAGCAGCCGACAGCCACCGAGCACGGTGGACAGGTACACCAGCCCGCCGTACGCGCCGACGATCCCAGTCGCCGTGGTCTTCGGCAGCTCGAGACCGCCTTCGGTGACCGAGTAATAGAGGTAATAACCGAGGATGGTGAGCATCCCGTAGAAGGAGAAGCGCTCCCACAGCTCGACTCCGAAAGGTTGGCCAAGCCGACCGGATGGCCAAACAGGGTGCGTTCGGCGGGCCGGCCCTCCGCCTGTCCGACTGCCCCCACGGGGACGCCCTGCCACGCCGCCGGTTGCTCCGTGGCAGACAGCCGCAAGCGTTCGTCGGCAAAGATGGTGCAGCCGTATGGGCAGGACCTTCATGCCGCACAGCACATTTCGGGCGTCCCGGTGTCCGCCGCCCGGTGAGCTGCGCCCCCCGCGTGCAGGTAGTGTCACGCGGACAGGT
Organism: Mycobacterium sp.; assembly: GCA_035634855.1. GTDB lineage: Bacteria > Actinomycetota > Actinomycetes > Mycobacteriales > Mycobacteriaceae > Mycobacterium. The sequence goes on along the minus strand of DASQCE010000267.1, from coordinate 8,788 downwards.
GGACGTCCGAAGGGGTGTGCGTGGACGCGGTTCTCGGCTTATCGGTAACGCCGTCCGCCGTCGGCCTCGTCCTCGTCGAAGGGCAGGACGCCGACGGCGTCACGGTGGACCGCGACGCATTCGAGGTCGGCTTTCGGGGCCGGTCCAGCGCCGTGCGGACTTCCGAGCAGGCGGCCGCCGCGGTGCTTCGCAGCGAAGCGATCGCCGCTACGCGCGGTCACCGCCTGCATTCGATCGGGATGACCTGGAGCGACGACGCCAACACCGAGGCCTCACTGCTGCTCAAGTCCCTGACCGACTCGGGTTTCGACAACGTCGTGCCCGTGCGGCTGTCGGAGGCCACCGAGGCGTTGGCTCGGGGGATCGCCGAGGTCATCGGGCACGGCACCACCGCGGTGTGCGTGCTCGAGCCCGAGACTGTGATCGCGCTGATCGTGCATCTCCGCGACGGCGCGGTGCAAACGTCGGTCAACCGCCGGATCGTGACCGAAGAAGACCTGATTCGGTGGCTGAGCGCCGTGTTCACCCGCGCCGACTGGCAGCCCGAGGCCCTGGTCATGGTCGGATCGGGCGGAGACGACGAGCTCATGCCGATCCTCGAGGACGCGCTATCGGTGCCGGTGTTCGCGCCTGCCGAAGCCCAGCTCGCCCTCGCACGCGGTGCGGCGCTCGCGTCCGCGCAGAACGCCGACGCGTTCGCCGACGACAACCACCACTTCACCGACCATGCCGATCGCGTTCAGGAGCGCCGTCCCGTCGCGAGCCGCCGTAGGCAGCTCGGTCAGGCCGGCCCGCTGGCCCTGCTGGTCGCGGGGGTGCTGACGTTCACGATCTCGGCGTCGGTCGCGGTCAGCCTGCAGTTGGCGCCCAAGAGGGACTTGGCCACGTCCGAGCCCAGGCCTGCCGCCAAGGCCTCTCCGGAGGCGCCCGCCGCGGTCACTCACCTTCAGGCGGCGGTCGCGATCCCACCGGCACCGGTCGTCGAGGCACCGCCACCCGCCGAAGCGCCTCCCGTCGAGGTTGCGCCAGCTCCCGTCTATAGCGAGACGCCGGTCGGCATTCCCGACGCACCGCCCGGCGAGGCTGTCCCGCCCGAGGCGGTCGCCCCACCGCTGTCGCCCGAGGGGGCGCCGTTACCCCCCGAGCAGCTGGCCCCGCTCATCCCGCCTGCGCCCGTCGAACGCCCGGGAATCATCAGCCGGATCTTGGACCGGCTGCACGGTGTCGGCGGGGACGCGGTGCCACCCGCTCCCGAGGTCGCGCCACCACCGGCACCTGCTGCCGAACTCGCGCCGCCACCGAGCGACGCCCCGCCCCTGCTGCCACCTGCCTGATCGCCACGCCGAATACGCTCGCTGACGTGCGGGTGCTCAGGGTGACGCTGCGGGTCGCGATCGTGCTTGCCGTGGTGCTCGCAATGGTCGCGGTCGCGACATCGACTCGATCGGGGTTGCTTTGGCGGCTGAGTACCTTCACCTACCAGGCGAATCTGTTCGCGGCGGCGTACTACCTGTGGAGCCTTGCCTGGCCGCGCGCGGACATCCGGGTCGGAATCCGCGGCGCGGTGGTGCTGTACGTGCTGATCGCCGGCGTCATCTGGAATCTGTTCCTGGCCGAACACAGCATGGGCTACACGCCCGCCAACATGCTGCTGCACCTCGTCGTGCCCCTGCTGGCCCTGACCGACTGGCTGCTGGTCGGGCGAGATCAGGCGCAGGTCCGCTGGTGGCAGCCGGTCGCCTGGCTGGCGTATCCCGCGGCGTACCTCGCACTGGCACTGGTTGTGCTCAACAACGTCGGCCGCCGCGCGCCGTACTACTTCCTCGATCCCGGCACCATCGGGTCGGCCGCTGTCCTGGGAAACATCTGTGTGCTCGCGGGCGGTGCGCTCGTGCTGGGCTACACGTTGCTGGTCCTGAACCGCGTCGTGGCGACCGTGCGGTAACGCGACATGCGCACGCGGGCGCTGACTTGCGGTTACCCGGCGATTCGGGGCGCAGCAACTACGATGAAAGTGTGCTGACCGCCCATCTCGTAGGAATGCAGACTGTGCGTAGAGCCGTTCGTCATGTGCTTGTCGTGGTGGGCATCGCAGTGATCGCGACCGCGGGATCCGTCACCACCAGTTCGGCCGGTGTCACCGCACCGACCGACGTTGCGAGCATCCAACCGTCGCCCGGCCAGAAGGTCGGAGTGGCGATGCCGGTGACAGTGACGTTCGCGCAGGCGATCGCCAATCGCGGCGCCGCCGAGCGATCCATCAGGTTTACCTCGCCCGCCACGCCTGCGGGATCGTTCACGTGGCTCAACGAGCGTGTGGTGCAATGGAATCCGGAGGGATTCTGGCCCGCTCACTCGAACATCATCGTGACGGCGGGCGGCGCGAAGACGACCTTCGAGACGGGAGCCGCGACAGTGGGCGTCGCCGACATCGACGCGCATACATTCACTGTCAGCATCGACGACCAGGTGGTGCGCCAGATGCCCGCGTCGATGGGCAAGCCCAAGCACCCGACACCGATCGGATCGTTCACGGCGTTGGAGAAGCAGGCCAGCGTCGTGATGGATTCGCGGACCATCGGCATTCCGCTCAACGACCCCGAGGGTTACCGGCTCACTGTCGCCGATGCCGTACGTGTCACCTGGGGCGGTGTATACGTCCATTCCGCCCCTTGGTCCGTGGAGTCGCAAGGCTATGCGAACGTCAGCCACGGCTGCATCAATCTGAGCCCCGACAACGCGGCGTGGTATTACGACACTGTGAACATCGGCGACCCGATCATCGTTCAGTCGTAGCCGGCCGCCCAAGCTCAAGCCACGTCGGCGTGCAGGTTCTTCGCGGTCGGTGACGTGGCGACGGTCGCCAAATCGGGGTAGGTGCCCAGCATGCGGTCGGCGGTACCCGAACTCGTCACGGTGAACCAGTAGTGCTCGTTCTTGAAATGGTGCTGCCGGTGGTTACGCCAAATCGCGCGGTACACACGGGTTTTGGGCTTGTAGTCACTGTGGATGAGGTAGTGGGTCCACTCGTAACACAGCCACAGCGCGGAGATGAACACCAGGTAGGTCATGGCCATCGGCAGCCGCGGAAATAAAAGCAGCGCAACGGCGACCGTCAGCGGGATCACCCACAGCAGCGATTTGGCCGGTGTGAAGATCAGCGGAACGCTCCGCGGGTCCACGTGATGGGCACGATGCTCACGCGCGAGCAGCGGGTCGATGGTCAGCCGGCCGAGACGCTTTGGGCGCCAATGCAGGATGAACACGTGGATGATCCACTCGAGGAACGGAAACAGCGCGATCGTCAGCAGCGGTACCAGCGCCTCGGTGAGCTGCCAGTCGCCGACCGTGATGCGAGCGGTGAACGCGGCGACGAACATCGCGCCAATCGCCCACGGGGACGGGTGTTTCCAGAACTCGTGGCTCGCGTCGGCCAGCGTGAACCCCTTTCGTGTGGTGCGCTCGGTCGAGGTGGTCATCGTTGTTCCTCCAGGTGGTCGATCGCGGTCAGCAGTCCAGTGGTTGCGGGCTCGAGCAGGTCCTGCGCGGCTCTTCTTGCCCTTTCGGGATCGCAGGCGCTGATGGCATCGGCGACCTCGCGATAGGCCGCGGGCCGGCCGATCTCATCGGCCATCACAGTGGCCAGTGCGGCCAGCGCGGGCTCATAGGTGGCGCGAAGCGTGTTGTACATCAACCGAAATGCAATCGAGTCGGCGCCGTCGACAATGTGATCCCAGAACGTCAGCGCGTGGCGCTGCTGCTCGACGGGGTCCTTTTCGTCGGCCAACTTCTTCAGCGTGTCATCGAGAAGCGCAGCCAGGTCCGCGCGCCGCCGCCGCGCCGCCAGCTCGGCGACCTTGGGCCCGTTGTGAAGCCGGGTTTCCAGGATGCTGCGCACGACCGACAGGTCGAGCTCGCCCGCGCGGATGAGCAAGCGGGGGAGCAGGTCGAGTCCTGCGTGGCGGCGGAAGTCGCGCACGGTGGTGGCGTCGCCCTGGCGCACTTCCACCAGGCCGGCCGCGGTGAGCCGCTTGAGCGCTTCGCGCACCGCCGGGCGGGAAACTCCGAGCACCTCCGCAAGCCTGCGCTCGCTAGGCAGCGTCTCTCCTGGTTGCATCTCGCCGCTGAGCACCTCGGCGACGATTTGCTCGAAGACGTCCTCGGGCACAGATCGGCGGTTAACCGGTTGCAAGGCCATGGGCCAAGCGTGCCAGTCGACTGGCCAGAGGTCAAGTGGTCTGACCAGTTGCCGAGCTATCGTTGTAGAGCTGCGCCTTCATCGCCTCGGCGAGCGCGTGCATGCCCAACATCGGGCGCACCATGACCGTGAACGCACTGATCGCGCCGTCCTCGTCGAGCTGGATGAAGTCGCATCCCTCGATCTGCTTGTCGCCGACCCTGGTCTCGAACACGAGCGCGTGATCATGGCCGCCGTCGGCGCCGATCTCCCGCACGTAGCGGAAGTCTTCGAACACCGCCAGGACGGCTTCCAGAAGCCGGCGCACCGCTTCGCGGCCGTGATACGGCTTGAAGACCACGGGGCTGCGGAAGACCACATCCTCGCGCATCAGGGCGACTGCGGCGTCAAGATCACGCGCTTCGATCGCGCGACGGAAAGGGTGCACCACTTGACCACCTCACTAGTCAATTAATTGAGTAGATTTCAATGACACTAAGCCGCGATCCGAAGGCGGCTCTGGGATGCTCGCAGCTGAGATGCGCCACCACTTTCAAGTTCTGCCTCGATCCCACAGTCGAGCAGCAGCAGCTGCTGGCCCGGCATGCCGGTGCGGCCCGGTTTGCGTTCAATCAGTGCCTGCGGATCGTGAAAACCGCGCTCACCCGCCGCAAAACCGACCCGGACACCCAGGTGCCGTGGACGGGGTTTGATCTGATCAACGCTCAGCAGTCGGCTTCGATCCTGAATGTCGCGCTGACTCCCTTGCCCGGGTTGTCGGTGAAGTTTCCGTCGGCGGACCCGGTGATCGTGTATTTGCCGCCGACGCCGGTCACCTCGGCCTTGCCGATGTCGCCCCAGGACGTCCCGGAAAAGCCGGCGAAGTCACGAAAGTCGACCGACTTGACGGTGACGTCGCCCCCGGTGCCGAGGACCGCGGTGAAACCCTTCGCCTTGTCAGGGGTTTCGATGGTCCACACCCACCCCGTTTGCGAGCAAGTCACCGCGTGCGGATTGCCGGTGTCCTTGCCGTCGATGGTCACCTTCGCCGTGGTGCTGCCAAGTGCCGGCGGCTGTCCACCGCAGCCGGCCAGTCCCAGGGCGAGCACCGTCGCGGTCACCGCAATGTGTCGGGTCTGCATGTCGCCAAACTCTATTGATCTTTGTGCGCGCCCACGGGCGATTCACCCGCGCAGTGCCGCAGTGGTCGCCTCATCGGCGGGAAGGAACGCCTCGATGCTCAGCTCCGCGGCGGTCAGGTCCAGCGCGGTGCCGAACGTCGTGACGGTGCTCAGGAATGTCAGCAGCTGCCCGCCGGACGTGCAGAGCTCGAGTGGGACCGCGACCCCGCCGAGATCACGTGTCTCGTCGAAACCGCCTGGGTACGACTCGATCTCGGCGAGCAGCCCGGCCAGCTCGGCGGACCCGCTCACCGCGGCCTCCCGCCTGAGCCGTTCGATGAGGTGATGGCGCCACTGCCCGAGATTGCGGATGCGTTTCGCGAGCCCTTCGGGGTGCAGGGCGATGCGCAGCGCGTTCGGCCGCTCGAGGAGGTGCGGCGCCACGTCGTCGAGCAGCACCGCGGCACCGGCGTTGGCGTGCACAATCTGCCAGCCGCGGTCCACCACGACGCACGGAAATGGGTTGTAGGCGTTGAGGACTCGCTCAACGCCCGCTCGCACGGCGGCCATGTCGGGGTCGTCAAGCGGGCGTTCCCGATAGATCGGTGCGAGACCGGCGGCCATCAACAGCTGGTTCTGTTCGCGCAGCGGCACGTCGAGCACCCCGGCGAGGCGCAGCACCATCGCGCGGCTGGGGGCCGATCTACCCGTCTCGATGAAGCTGACGTGGCGGGCCGATACGTCCGCCTCGATCGCCAGATCGAGTTGGGACAGCCGGCGGCGCTGCCGCCACTCACGCATCAGCGGGCCGAACGGCGGACTCTGGACTTGGGCGGCGCTGGTCACGCCGCCAGTGTCGCTTATAGCGGTGGACAGCAGCCACTACCTCTCAGGTAATTGCGCCGCATACCTGTGGGCCGGCACGGTAGTGGTATGAGCGAGCAGGAGATTCCAGAGATTCCTCAGTGGCTCCATTTCGTGCTGATCTCCGACCGCGCCGGGTCTGCGGCCTACATCGGGGCAGGCTTCTTCTTCTCACCCGTGCTCGCCGTGCTGTCGCCGTGGCCGGCACTCACCGCAGCGTGCTGGGTGATCATCGGCCTGGCGGGGTTATGGCTGGGGCTGCTCGGCATCGCGATGGCTGCCGGCCTCGCGATGGTGCTGCGCGCAGGCGACGAGATACCCGAGGACTACTGGCGGTCGATCATCGACTATCCGACTACTGCGCGACCGCGTGTTTCGACGCGCCTTGATAATCGACCTGCCAGTGCTTGATGCCGTTGAGCCAGCCCGACCGTAGCCGCACCGGCGGGGAGATGGGCGTGAGGTCGGGCATCCGGTTGGCGATCGCATTGAAGATCAGGTCGATCGTCATCCGCGCGAGGTTGGCGCCGATGCAGTAGTGTGCGCCGGTGCCACCAAACCCCACGTGCGGGTTGGGATCTCGCAGAATGTTGAACGCATACGGATCGTCGAAGACGTCCTCGTCGAAGTTGGCGGAGCGGTAGAACATCACCACCCGCTCACCTTTCTTGATCTTCACGCCCGACAGCTCGGTGTCCTCCAACGCAGTGCGCTGAAACGACGTCACCGGGGTGGCCCAGCGCACGATCTCGTCGGCCGCGGTCGCCGGCCGCTCCTTCTTGAACAGCTCCCACTGATCGGGAAACTCGGTGAACGCCATCATGCCCTGGGTGATCGAGTTGCGCGTCGTCTCGTTGCCCGCGACCGCCAGCAGGATGACGAAGAAGCCGAACTCGTCGTCGGAGAGCCTGTGCCCCTCGACATCGGCCTGGACCAACTTGGTAACCAGGTCGTCACCGGGGCTCGCGCTGCGTTCCGCGGCCATCTGCATCCCGTACATGATCAGTTCGATCGAGGCGGCCGTCGGGTCGTTGGTGGCGAACTCGGGGTCCTGATCGCCCACCATCTGATTCGACCAGTCGAAAAGCTTCTTGCGATCCACTTGCGGCACGCCCATCAGCCCCGCGATGGCCTGCAGCGGAAGTTCGCACGACACCTGCTCGACGAAATCGCCGGAGCCTTCTGCCGCGGCAGACTCCACGATGCTCTGAGCCCGCTGGTCGAGCTCCTCGCGCAGGCATTCGATGGCGCGCGGAGTGAACGCGCGCGAGATGATCTTGCGCAGGTGGGTGTGGTGGGGAGCGTCCTGGTTCAGCAGGACGACCTTGCCCCGCTCGAGCGACTCGGGATCGGCGTCGTCGCGGTACCGCGGCAAGGCGGTCTTCGCGTTGCTGGAGAACACGTCGCTGCGCCGCGACACCTCCTTGACGTCCTTGTGCTTGGTCAGGACCCAGTAGCCGCCATCGCCGAATGCACCGGCCCCCTTCGGCTGCTCGTTCCACCAGATCGGCGCCACCTTGCGCATGTGCGCCAGTTCCTCGATGGGCAGGCGGTCGGCGTAGATATCGGGGTCAGTGAAATCGAAACCGGCTGGGAGGTCCGGGGACGGCATAGATGCACTCCTCGAATGACGTTGTCTAGTGCTCTATCGCATTGCTACACCACAGTTAGGGGGTGGTGAGGCGGGTTCCGTCAAACTCGAAGTGAAACGTGTTCTGAAGGTGTAATTTTTTACTAACCGCTTCGTCACAGCAACCACAGATGTAACAATTTTGGCTGCGAGGCTGAAGCACCCAATAGCACCGGCTCGAGGCTGTAACGGGAAGGGGGCATCCGTGAGGATCGATAACAAGGCGATGGCGGTGACCGCGCTGGGATTCGTCGCGGCCTTGATGTTTAGCGCGCCGACCGCGCTCGCCGACCCCCCGCTCGCCGACCCCGTGCCTGCCGACCCGGTGCCTGCGGTCCCTGCGCCTGCGGTCCCTGCGCCTGCCCCGGCGCTCGCCGTTCCCGCACCTGTGCCTGCGCCCGCCGTGGCGCCCGCGGCCTTACCCGCCATCGTGCCTCCGGCTACACCTGCCGTGGCGCCGGCCGACCCGGCGATTCCCACACCTGCGCCCCCGGTAGGGCCCGCGCCTGACGGCACCGTCCAGGCCGCTGCCGCCGATCCCGCGACGCCGCCCGACGGCATGCCGCACCTGTCGAGCCCCGAGAACCTGCCACCGGGCACCACGGACACTCCACCCGACGCGGGCCAGCCCCGCACCCTGGGATACCTGCGCGATCTGTGGCATGCGGTGCAGACACAGGATGTAAGCGGACGTGATGCGCTGCTGCTCCTGACGCAGCGTCCGATGAATGCCGACGCGGTACCACCGCCGGGAATGGCCGCTAACCCGACGCCACCGTTGCCGCCGTTGCCGCCCGAACCCGCGCCGACGCCCGAACCCGCGCCGACGCCATAGTCAGGCTCGAAGCCGCTCGCTCGCGTGACTTAAAACGTCGCGCACGACGCGCACGTGCACCGGTTCGGTGAGGGTCCACACCGCCCGCGCGAGTAGATTCCGCTGCGCCACGAAGGTCGCGAAAAGCAGTGCGTCGCCTTCTTTTCGGAGGAGCAGCTCGC
>DASQCE010000266.1:0-3498 GCA_035634855.1 Mycobacterium sp. | reverse complement strand
ATCGCATCACGCCAACGATCCGTGCGCACCAGGTCGTTCCACTCGGGAATGAGATTGCCGAGTGGACAGCCGTTGTGGCAGAACGGGATACCGCAGTCCATGCACCGTGCCGCCTGATCGCGCAGCACGTCGTGGGAGAAGTCCTCGTACACCTCTTTCCAGTCGAGGAGGCGCAGCGGGACGGGCCGGCGCTGCGGGGTTTCGCGCTTTGTGTACTTGAGGAAGCCCTTGGGATCAGGCATTCGCGGCCGCCATAATCGCCGTGTCGACGTCCTCGCCGGTGCGCTCGGCATCCGCGATCGCCTTCAGCACGCGCTTGAAATCGCGCGGCATCACCTTGACGAAGTTCTTCAGCTCATTCTCCCAATCAGCCAGCACGCGTTGTCCCACAGCCGAATCTGTCGCATCGACATGGGCCTGGACCATTCCGCGCAGCCAGACCACATCGTCACTGTCGTCGCTACCCATCTCATCCAGGTCGACCATCTCCGCGTTGAGGTTCTCACTCAGTGCGTTCGCGGGGTCGTAAACATACGCCACGCCGCCCGACATACCCGCCGCGAAATTACGTCCGGTGGGCCCGAGGATCACGACCTTGCCGCCGGTCATGTACTCACACCCATGGTCACCGACACCCTCGACGACCGCGTGCGCGCCGGAGTTACGGACCGCGAACCGCTCGCCCACCACACCGCGCAGGAACACCTGACCGCTGGTGGCGCCGAACAGGATCACGTTGCCGGCAATGATGTTCTCCTCGGCCACATAGTCCGCGGGCGCGTTGTCCGACGGGCGCACGACGATGCGGCCGCCTGACAGACCCTTGCCGACATAGTCGTTGGCGTCGCCGTACACCCGCAGCGTGATGCCTTTCGGCACGAACGCGCCGAAGCTGTTGCCCGCCGAGCCGTCGAACGTGATGTCGATGGTGCCGTCGGGAAGCCCCTGCCCGCCATAGGCTTTCGTCAGCTCGTGGCCGAGCATGGTGCCCACGGTGCGGTTGGTGTTGGCGATCGTGGTGGAGAACCTCACCGGTGCGCCCGAGTCGAGGGCCTCCCGGCTCATCACGATCAGTTGCTGGTCCAGCGCCTTGTCCAGGCCGTGGTCCTGACGCGAGCTGCAGTAGTAATCCTGGTTCATAAACGCCGACTCCGGCTCGTGCAGCACCGGAGCCAGGTTCAGCTTGTACGCCTTCCAGTGGTCGGCGGCTTGCGTGGTGTCCAGCGAGCCGACCTGGCCGACCATCTCATTGACGGTCCGGAAGCCCAACTGGGCCATCATTTCCCGAACTTCTTCGGCGATGAACATGAAGAAGTTTTCGACAAACTCAGGCTTACCGTTGAACCGCTGCCGCAGCACCGGGTTCTGGGTGGCCACACCGACAGGGCAGGTGTCGAGGTGGCACACCCGCATCATGATGCAGCCCGACACGACCAGAGGCGCGGTCGCGAAACCGAACTCCTCGGCGCCGAGAAGCGCGGCGATCACCACGTCGCGGCCGGTCTTGAGCTGGCCGTCGACCTGTACGACGATCCGGTCGCGTAACCCGTTGAGCAGCAACGTCTGCTGCGTCTCAGCCAGGCCGAGCTCCCACGGGGCGCCCGCGTGCTTCTGCGACGTCAACGGTGTCGCACCGGTGCCACCGTCGTGACCCGAGATCAGCACCACGTCGGCATGCGCCTTCGATACACCCGCTGCAACCGTGCCAACGCCGTTCTCGCTGACCAGCTTCACGTGCACCCGGGCCTGTGGGTTGGCGTTCTTCAGGTCGTGGATCAGTTGCGCCAGGTCCTCGATCGAGTAGATGTCGTGGTGCGGCGGCGGGGAAATCAGGCCGACGCCCGGCGTGGAGTGCCGCACCTCGGCGACCCACGGGTACACCTTGTTGCCCGGAAGCTGGCCACCCTCACCGGGTTTCGCGCCCTGAGCCATCTTGATCTGGATGTCGGTGCAGTTGGTCAGGTAATGGCTGGTGACGCCGAACCGCGCCGAGGCCACCTGCTTGATCGCGCTGCGCCGCCAGTCGCCGTTCTCGTCGCGGTCGAAGCGGCTGACATGCTCACCACCCTCGCCCGAGTTCGACCGGCCGCCTAGACGGTTCATCGCGATCGCCAGGGTCTCGTGTGCCTCGGCGGATATCGACCCGTAGCTCATTGCACCGGTGGAGAAGCGTTTGACGATCTCGCTGGCCGGTTCCACCTCATCCAAAGGCACCGGCCTCCGCACGCCCTCTTTGAACTTCAGCAGACCCCGCAGCGAGGCCATCCGCTCGCTCTGGTCGTCGACCAGGGCGGTGTACTCCTTGAAAATCGAGTACTGGCCGGTGCGCGTCGAGTGCTGCAGCTTGAACACCGTGTCCGGATTGAACAGGTGGTACTCGCCCTCGCGACGCCACTGGTATTCGCCGCCGACCTCGAGCTCGCGGTGCGCCCACTCGTCGGGCCGGTCCAGGTACGCCAGCGCGTGGCGGGCCGCGACGTCGTCGGCGATGTCGTCGAGGTCGATGCCACCGGTCGGGCAGGAGAGCCCGGTGAAGTACTCGTCGAGAATCTGCTGGCTGATGCCGATGGCCTGGAACAGCTGCGCGCCGGTGTAGGACGCCAGCGTCGAGATGCCCATCTTGGACATCACCTTTAGCACACCCTTGCCCGCAGCCTTGACGTAGTTGGCCTTGGCCTTGTCGCTAGAGATCCCCTTGATGGCGCCGCGATCGATCATGTCCTCGATGGACTCGAATGCCATATAGGGATTGATCGCGGCCGCGCCGAAGCCGATCAGGCAGGCCATGTGGTGCACCTCGCGGGCGTCGCCTGCCTCCACGACCAGGCCGACCTTGGTGCGGGTGCGGTCGCGAACAAGGTGGTGGTGCACGGCCGAGACGCTGAGTAGCGACGGGATCGGCGCCATGGTCTCGTCCGACTCGCGGTCGGACAGCACGATGATGCGCGCGCCATCGCGGATGGCCTCCGAGACCTTGGCCCGGACGTTGTCCAGGGCCTCCTTGAGGCCCTGCCCGCCGCGGTTGACCGGGTACAGACAGCGAATCACCGCAGCGCGCATCCCGTGCTTGTGGCCGCGGATCTCATGATCGGGATCGACGCAGATCAGCTTCGACAACTCGGCGTTGCGCAGGATGGGCTGCGGCAGCACGATCTGGCGGCACGACTCGGGCGTCGGGTTGAGTAGGTCGCCCTCGGGGCCGACGGTGCCCGACAGGCTGGTCACCACCTCTTCGCGGATGGCGTCCAGCGGCGGGTTGGTGACCTGGGCGAACAGCTGCTGGAAGTAGTCGTAGAGCATCCGCGGCCGCTGGGAGAGAACGGCGACCGGGGTGTCGGTGCCCATCGAGCCCAGCGCTTCGGCGCCGGTGCGCGCCATCGGCGAAACCAGCAGGTTGAGTTCCTCGTAGGTGTAGCCGAACATCTGCTGCCGCAACACGACCCGGTGATGAGGCATGCGGACGTAGTCGCCAGGGGGGAGATCGTCGACGTGGAACAG
>DASQCE010000265.1:0-2816 GCA_035634855.1 Mycobacterium sp. | reverse complement strand
CATCGACCGCTACAACGGTCCCGACGGCAACCTTCGCGACTACGTGGTGGCGGCACGAGAACTCAACCCCGACAGACTGATCGACAACCAGCGCGACTGGATCAACCGACACTTCGTCTACACCCACGGCAACGGTTTCATTGCGTCGCCGGCCAACACGGTGCGCGGGGTCGCCAATGACCCCAACCAGAACGGCGGCTATCCGGAGTTCCTGGCCAGCGTTGTCGGCGCCAACGGCAGCGTGATCTCACCAGGCCCCGCACCGCTGGACCAGCCGCGCGTCTACTTCGGCCCGGTCATCGCGAGCACGTCGGACGACTACGCGATCGTCGGCAAGAGCGGCAACGACCGCGAGTACGACTACGAGACCAACACCGAGACCAAGAACTACACCTATGAGGGCAAGGGCGGCGTGCCGATAGGCAACTGGTTGGCCCGTGCCGTGTTCGCCGCGAAGTTCTCCGAGCGAAAACTGGTGTTCCCCAACCCGATCGGCGCCGACAGCAAGATTCTGTTCAATCGTGACCCCTCCGAGCGGGTGAAGGCGGTGGCGCCATGGCTTGACACCGACACCAGCGTGTACCCGGCGATCGTCAACAAGCGGATGGTGTGGATCGTCGACGGCTACACCACGCTGGACAACTATCCGTACTCGCAACTGGAGTCGTTGTCGTCGGCCACCGAGGATTCCACTGAAGTGGCGGTCAACCGGCTGGCGCCCGACAAGATGGTGTCCTACATCCGCAACTCGGTGAAGGCCACCGTCGACGCGTACGACGGCACCGTCACGCTGTACGCGCAGGACGAGAAGGACCCTGTGCTGCAGGCGTGGATGAAGGTGTTCCCGGGCACGGTGAAGCCCAAGAGCGACATCTCGCCGGAGTTACAGGCCCATCTGCGCTACCCCGAGGATTTGTTCAAGGTGCAGCGCGCGTTGCTGGCCAAGTATCACGTCAATGACCCGGTGACGTTCTTCTCGAACTCGGACTTCTGGCAGGTGCCGCTGGATCCCAACCCGACCGCGAGCAGCTACCAGCCGCCGTACTACATCGTCGCCAAAGACCTTGCAAACAATGACAATTCGGCGTCATTCCAGCTGACCAGCGCGATGAACCGGTTCCAGCGTGACTTCCTGGCCGCCTACATCAGCGCAAGCTCGGATCCGTCGACGTACGGCAGGATCACGGTGTTGACCATCCCTGGTCAGGTCAACGGCCCGAAGCTGGCCAACAACGCGATCACCACGGACACGGCGGTGAGCCAGGACCTTGGCGTCATCGGCCGCGACAACCAGAACCGGATCCGCTGGGGCAACCTGCTGACGCTGCCCGTCGCGCAGGGCGGCCTGCTGTATGTCGAGCCGGTATACGCCTCGCCGGGAGCCAGTGATGCAGCGTCGTCGTACCCGCGGCTGATCCGGGTCGCGATGATGTACAACGACAGGGTTGGTTACGGCCCGACGGTGCGTGATGCGCTGACCGAGTTGTTCGGCCCTGGTGCCGACGCCACTGCTACCGGTCCTGCGCCGGCCGGACCGGTGAACGGCCAACCGCCCGCCGCGCCACCGCCATCCGATGGCCAGCCTGCGGCCGCACCGCCGCCCAGTGAGGGCCAAGCACCCGAGGTGCCCACGCCCATAGCGGTTCCGCCGGGTGCCGGCCCACTGCAGTTGTCGGGAGCGAAAGCCGCAGCGCTGCAGGAGGTCCAGTCGGCGCTCGACGGCGTGCGCCAGGCCCAGCAGAGCGGCGATTTCGCGGAGTACGGGCAGGCGCTGCAGCGGCTCGACGATGCGATGAAGAAGTACAGCGGCACGAGATAACTTTCGCGAGCGCGCGTGTCTGCCCGCAGACACGCCGGTGTTCGCGGGCATTTTGCGCACGCTCGTCGGGGGCAACAGGCGATTTGGCGGTAGAGCCGATCCTTCGGTAACCTGGCGTTTACCCATCGCGGGGTGGAGCAGCTCGGTAGCTCGCTGGGCTCATAACCCAGAGGTCGCAGGTTCGAATCCTGTCCCCGCTACCAGGTAAAACGGCCCTCGGAGAACTCTCCGGGGGCCGTTTTCATGCCCGTTGGACACGTATTTGGACACATTAGCTAGATTTCCTAGTTAACTGGCTATCGCCTTAATGTTCTGGATCCGACCATTTGCCAATGATGATTGCGGCGGTCTGCTCCGCGGCGTCTCGGTCGTCGTTTGCCAAAACACGGCTCTCGTCGGCGCAGACTCAGCGCCTCGTCTTGTACCTGGTGAGCAGAACGCCGCCGGGGAACGTCCGCGTCTCCACCAGGTCCAGGTTCACCCAGCTATCCAGCGCGGTGAAGAACGGCATGCCGCCGCCCACCAGGACCGGGTAGGTGGCCAGCGCGTACTCGTCGATCAGCCCGGCCCGCATGGCAGCCCCGGCGAGCGTTGCGCCGCCGACGCTCATCGGGCCACCGTCCTCGGCCTTGAGTCGGGTGATCTCGGCGACCGCGTCGCCGGTGACCACGCGGGTGTTCCAGTCGACCTCGTCGATCGTCGAGGAGAACACCACCTTCGGCGTGTCCCGCCAGTTGCGTGCGAACTCGATCTCCGCCGGGGTTGCGGTGGGCTGCTGGTCGCCGGTCGGCCAGTAGGAGCTCATCGTCTCCCATAGCTTGCGTCCGTAAAGCGACAGGCCGCTCGCCCGCTCCTGGTCGAGCCACCACTGGAACAGCTCGTCGCTCGGCGGCCCGCTCCACCCGATGTCGTCGCCGGGCGCGGCGATGTAGCCGTCCAGGGTCACGTTCATGCCGTAGATCAGCTTCCGCATGGTGCCAGCCTCCCGAGAGTCGGT
>DASQCE010000264.1:0-8775 GCA_035634855.1 Mycobacterium sp. | reverse complement strand
GCCCGTCGCTCCTGCGCCTCCAGCTTCTTCGCCTCTTCCTCTTTCTCGATCTTCCCGAAGACGTAGTGCTGCTGGCCGAAGGTCCAGATGTTGTTGGCGAACCAGTACAGGATGATCGCGATCGGTAGGAACGGTCCGCCCGCGACAACGCCGAGGGGGAACACGTACAGCGCCAGCTTGTTCATCATCGCGGTCTGCGGGTTGGCCGCCGCCTCGGGGCTCTGGCGCGCCACCGACGCGCGGCTGTTGAAGTACGTCGCGATGCCTGCCGCGATCATCAGCGGCAGCCCCACCGCGATCACGGCGGCCCGACTGAATTCGGTGAACGCTTCCAGACCGGTCGTCTGGATCATCGAGGCGCCGATCGGCGCGCCGAACAAATTCGCATCCAGGAAGTGCCCGACGTCGTCGCCAGTGAAGATGTAGTTACCCGTCACCCGGTTCTGCTCTACCGACAGGTGCGGCCCGAAGCTGCCGCCGAAGCCGCTGGTCACGGTTCGGTTGAACGAACGCAGCACGTGATACAGCCCAAGGAACACCGGTACTTGCGCGAAGATCGGAAGGCAGCCCATCAGAGGGTTGAACCCGTGTTCGCGCTGCAGCTTCTGCATCTCCACCGCCATGCGCTGACGGTCCTTGCCGTACTTCTTCTGCAGTGCCTTGATCTGGGGCTGCAGTTCCTGCATCTGCCGCGTGGTGCGGATTTGCCGGACGAAGGGTTTGTAGAGGATCGCGCGCAGCGTGAAGACCAGGAACATCACCGACAGCGCCCAGGCGAAGAAATTCGTCGGGCCGAGGATGAAGGCGAACGCCTTATACCAGACCCACATGATCGCCGACACCGGCCAGTAAATGAAGTCCAGGCTGAACCAATCAAACACGCGTTTCGCTCTTCCCTTGCTGCGCTGGGCTATCCCAGAGATGGTCGGAGGCTTGTGCGCCCTCGCTCTCGTCACGAGAGGCGCCGCGGCGCTCGGGTATCGGGTCCCATCCTCCCCGATGCCATGGTCCACACTTCAGCAGCCGCAGCACGGCCAGCCACCCGCCCCGGATCAAGCCGTATTCGCTTAGCGCATCGACCGCGTACCGGCTACAGGTCGGACTGAACCGACACGTGGGTAACCGCATTGGCGAGATGGCGTGGCGATACAGCTCGATGAGGAAAATCACGCCGCGGACAGCCGCTGAGCCGTTGCGTTCTGTCTCCGCAGTGGAACCTATGGAGGCCATCACCGCGACGCTCCGCTGCGCAACCGGGTCCGCCGCAACGCCGTCCGCAGTTCCTGTAGGAGCCGGGCGGAGATGGCGTGCCGGCTGCTCGGAAGCGCCCGGATGACAACCCGATCCGCAGGCTCGAGTTCGTCGATCACTGTGCGCGCAACGTGTCGCAGTCGACGGGCCACCCGATGCCGCTGCACCGCGCTGCCTACCGCCTTCGATACCACCAATCCGATACGAGGTCCGTCGTCGGAGGTGTCATCGCTCGAACGCAACGCATGCACAACGAGATCGGGCTGTACCGCCCGCACCCCTTGACTAACGGTGGCACCGAATTCCGTCGACCGCGTCATCCGGTACCGCGCCGGAAGCACCGCGCTAGATCCCGCGTCGAATCACGCAGTCAGCTTGCGGCGACCCTTGCCGCGCCGGTTCGACACGATCGCCCGGCCCGCCCGGGTGCGCATCCGCAGCCGGAAGCCGTGCACCCGCGCCCGACGGCGGTTGTTGGGCTGAAAGGTCCGCTTGCCCTTGGCCACGGCTGTTCACTCCTTGTTGCGTATGGCACCCGCAACCCACGCCGATGATCCTCATGCCGGTGGGGACACGATTGCCGTTGGTAAGCTCGTCCGTCTCGCTAACCGGCGCGGTCTCCAGAAAATCCTGGTTCGCAGCCGTATCGCCACGTTCGGGCGACTGTTCGAGGGTACTGACGAGATTTCCCTTGGTCAAACCTCGGCCGATCCTCGCGCAAACCGCCACAATCGCCACATCAGTCCCGCGCTTCGGCGAGGCAAAAAACTCCTGCCGAGAATGTTGCAGAACGGTTGGCACTCGGAAAGAAAACTGTTAGCTTCCTCCAATGCCGTTTCGATAACGAAACGGCGACAGACAACGAAGCGAGGATGCCCACAACGTCGCGAGCCCACAGAACGCACCACCTCTGTGACGAGCCCCGGCCCGCGGCGTCCCCGCCGGTGGACAACAGAACGAGACGGCTGTCCTGTCTCCACAGGCTGTGGATAACTATGTGGACAGTTCGTCGTCGTTCATTTGGCCGTCTCCGGATCGGCCTCGAGGGGGTACTCGTCATTGACAGCTGACCCCGACCCACCCTTCGTCGCCGTCTGGAACAACGTGGTTGCCGAACTCAACGGCGACGCCGACACCGGCGCAACCCTCAACTTCGACTCAACCCTCCCGACCCTCACGCCCCAGCAAAGAGCCTGGTTAAAGCTGGTGCAGCCGCTTGTCATCACCGAAGGGTTTGCCCTGCTGTCGGTGCCGACGCCGTTTGTGCAAAACGAGATCGAACGCCACCTGCGTGAGCCGATCATCACCGCGCTGAGCCGTCAGCTCGGCCAGCGTGTCGAGCTGGGTGTCCGTATCGCCGCTCCCCCCTCCGACGAACCCGAAGGGGGCGTCAACGGGTTCGCGGCCACCTCCGCCAGCACAGAACCCGACGAAGTCGACGAGGACTCCGAGGCCCTCGCAAGTGCCGAGGAAAGCTGGCCTACCTACTTCTCCAACCGGCAGCAGAACACCCCCGTCGGCGAGCCCACCGCGGTCAATCTGAACCGGCGGTACACCTTCGACACGTTCGTCATCGGCGCCTCCAACAGATTCGCTCACGCCGCGACGCTCGCGATTGCTGAGGCACCCGCCCGGGCCTACAACCCGCTATTCATCTGGGGCGAATCCGGGCTCGGCAAGACACACCTTTTGCACGCCGCCGGAAACTACGCCCAGCGGCTCTTTCCCGGCATGCGCGTCAAGTACGTCTCGACCGAAGAATTCACGAACGACTTCATTAACTCGCTGCGCGACGACCGCAAAGCATCCTTCAAACGCAGCTACCGCGACATCGATGTGCTGTTGGTCGACGACATCCAGTTCATCGAGGGCAAGGAAGGCATCCAGGAGGAGTTCTTCCACACGTTCAACACGCTGCACAACGCCAACAAGCAGATCGTCATCTCCTCTGACCGGCCGCCTAAGCAGCTGGCCACGCTCGAAGACCGACTGCGCACCCGGTTCGAGTGGGGACTGATCACCGACGTCCAGCCACCCGAACTCGAGACGCGCATCGCGATTCTGCGCAAGAAAGCACAGATGGACCGGCTCGACGTGCCGGGCGACGTGCTCGAGCTCATCGCCAGCAGCATCGAGCGCAACATCCGCGAGCTCGAGGGCGCACTCATCCGCGTCACTGCGTTCGCATCGCTGAACAAAACACTGATCGACAAGTCCCTTGCCGAGATCGTGCTGCGCGACCTGATCGCCGACGCCGGCACCATGCAGATCAGCACGGCGGCGATCATGGCGGCTACGGCCGAGTACTTCGAGACCACCGTCGAAGAGCTGCGGGGGCCGGGCAAGACGCGCGCGCTGGCGCAGTCCCGCCAGATCGCCATGTATCTGTGCCGGGAACTCACCGATCTATCGCTACCCAAGATCGGCCAGGCGTTCGGCCGCGACCACACCACGGTGATGTACGCCGAGAAGAAGATCCGCGGCGAGATGGCCGAACGCCGGGAGGTGTTCGATCACGTGAAGGAACTCACCACTCGAATCCGCCAGCGCTCCAAGCGCTGACTGTTCTCTTCGACTCTGTCGACAACCACGCGTTTGTTGTACGCAGACGTCGGGTAACCGCCAAGGGGCGCGCTTCGCGATTTAGACAACAAAATTCTTCGAAAAACTTTGGCACCGCCGGTATCAACTGTCACACCGATGTGGTGTGCACGCCAGTGTGGACAACTTGCGGCCAACCTTCGGATTAACCTGAGGTTCGTTCACAACACGGGCGACGTCCACAATGCACCCGCCCGCCGCGACCAACTGTCCACAATCCACTCACAACCCGACACACACGCCACGCTGGGCCGACGGTGGTTTATCCCCAATGTCCACAACCCCTAATACTGTTGCTCGTATATCTTCGTAGGTTCTTCTTCGAAGAAGCCGCCTGGGGACATATCGAAAAACTCGGCGCAGAGCCGCTTTGCGACGCTTGATGTCACCCCGATCGATTAGCTTTCAAGTTGAGCCGGAAAGCTCTACGGTGGTTCATCGACAGCCGTTACGGTCGTTGTACGCATCGGGGAGACGCGTGGAGAGACACCGAGAAACCGCTGGTTAGACCCTTGTTGTGGTGTGGATCGAAGGGACGCTATGGACGTGGCGACGACAACAGTTGGTCTCACCGATTTGAAGTTCCGGTTAGTACGCGAAGACTTCGCCGACGCCGTGGCCTGGGTTGCGAGGAATTTGCCCACCAGGCCCACCGTGCCCGTCCTCGCCGGGGTGTTGCTCACCGGGTCTGACGAGGGCCTGACGGTCTCCGGGTTCGACTACGAAGTGTCGGCCGAGGTGCAGGTAGCGGCCGAGATAGCTTCTCCGGGAAGCGTTTTGGTGTCCGGACGGCTGTTGTCCGACATCACCCGGGCGTTGCCGGCCAAACCCGTCGACGTCAGCGTCGAAGGCACCCGGGTGTCATTGATCTGCGGTAGCGCCCGGTTCTCGTTGCCGACCATGGCGGTCGAGGACTATCCGACGTTACCTGCCCTGCCTGAGGACACCGGTGTCATTTCGTCGGAGCTGTTCGCCGAGGCGATCGGCCAGGTCGCCGTCGCAGCTGGCCGCGACGACACGCTTCCGATGCTGACCGGCATCCGCGTCGAGATTTCCGGCGAGAAGGTGGTTTTGGCGGCTACTGACCGTTTCCGGCTTGCGGTACGCGAGCTGACCTGGTCGACGGAATCCGCCGATATCGAGGCCGCGGTGCTGGTGCCCGCCAAGACTTTGGCGGAAGCCGCGAAGGCCGGCGCCGACGGCGCGGACGTGCATTTGTCATTGGGCGCCGGCGCAGCGGTCGGCAAGGAGGGCCTGCTCGGCATCCGGAGTGACGGCAAGCGCAGCACTACCCGCTTGCTGGACGCCGAGTTCCCGAAGTTCCGTCAGCTGTTGCCTGCCGAGCACACAGCGATCGCGACCATCGGTGTTGCGGAGCTCACCGAGGCGATCAAACGCGTCGCGCTCGTGGCGGACCGCGGTGCACAGGTGCGGATGGAATTCGCCGACGATGTGTTGCGGCTGTCCGCCGGCGCCGACGACGTCGGCCGCGCCGAAGAGGATCTTCACGTCGCCTTCTCGGGTGACCCGTTGACTATCGCGTTCAACCCGACGTACCTCACCGATGGGCTGGGTTCGCTGCATTCAGAGCGCGTGACGTTTGGTTTCACGACACCCAGCCGTCCCGCGGTGTTGCGCCCGGCAGGTGAGGATGATGGGAGTGTCGGTGTGATCGGCCCGTTCCCGGCGGCTCAAACTGATTATGTCTACCTGTTGATGCCGGTGCGGCTTCCGGGCTGACCGGCCCTATAGCCACGAAAGAGGCGCACACATGCAATTGGGTCTCGTCGGCCTGGGCAAAATGGGTTTCAACATGCGGGAACGCCTGCGTGAGGGCGGACATGAGGTGATCGGGTACGACCCGCGGCCTGAGGTCACAGATGTACCGACACTCGCGGCCCTCGCCGAAGCACTCACCGCACCGCGGGTGGTGTGGGTGATGGTGCCGTCCGGGCGCGTCACCGACGAGACCATCACGGCACTCGCCGTCGAACTCGGTCCGGGCGACTTGGTCATCGACGGCGGAAACTCGCGCTACACCGAAGACGGACCACACGCAAAGTTGTTGGGCGACAAGGGCATCCAGTTCATCGATGCCGGTGTGTCGGGCGGCGTCTGGGGTTTGAAAGAAGGTTACGGTCTGATGGTCGGCGGCAGTGACGCTGACGTCGAACGAGCGATGCCGATCTTCGACGCGCTGCGTCCGCCAGGCGCAAAGGAGGACGGCTTCGTTCACGCCGGTCCGGTTGGGGCGGGACACTTCGCGAAGATGGTCCATAACGGAGTCGAATATGCGCTGATGACGGCGTATGGCGAAGGTTACGAGATCTTGGCCGCAGAAGATTTGATTCAGAGCCCGCAGGCGGTTTACCAGGCGTGGACCAACGGAACCGTGGTTCGGTCATGGCTGCAGCAACTGCTGGCCAAGGCGCTGAAAGAGGATCCGAAGCTCGCGGAGATCACCGGCTACACCGAGGATTCGGGTGAAGGCCGGTGGACGGTCGAGGAAGCGATCCGACTGCGCGTGCCGGTCCCTGGCATCGCGGCATCGCTGTTCGCGCGCTTCTTGTCTCGCCAGGACGAGTCGCCGACCATGAAGGCCGTCGCCGCCCTGCGCAACCAGTTCGGTGGCCACGCCGTCAAGCGAGTCAGCGAATCCGGATAGGTTGCCGCACACGCGAGGAGCAAGATAAAGTGCACGTCCGCCGCCTGGGATTGCAAGACTTCCGGTCCTGGCCGCGGGCCGACCTGAATTTGGAACCTGGGCGGACGGTGTTCGTTGGTCCCAACGGCTTGGGTAAGACGAATCTCGTTGAAGCCCTTTGGTATTCGTCGACCCTTGGCTCGCACCGCGTCGCATCGGACGCGCCCCTGATCCGGGTGGGTGCCGAGCGTGCGGTGATCTCGACGATCGTGGTGAACGACGGCCGCGAGCTGGCCGTGGATCTCGAAATCACGGCTGGCCGCGCCAACAAGGCGCGGCTAAACCGCTCCCCCGTCCGCTCGGCCCGCGAGGTATTGGGGGTGCTGCGGGCGGTGCTGTTCGCGCCAGAGGATCTGGCGCTGGTACGCGGGGATCCCAGCGAACGCCGTCGCTACCTCGACGAACTGGCCACGACAAGACGACCGCGGATCGGCGCGGTGCGAGCGGACTACGACAAAGTGCTGCGGCAACGCGCCGCGCTGCTCAAAACTGCCGGCGCCGCCCGCCATCGCGGCGACCGCAGTGCGCTCGACACCCTCGACGTGTGGGACGGACACCTCGCCGCGCACGGAGCCCAACTGATCGCGGCACGCGTCGACCTGGTCAACCAGCTCGCCCCAGAGATGGAGAAGGCCTACCAATTACTGGCTCCGTCGTCACGGCCGGCGGCCATTCAATACCGCAGCGCAATCGACGTGGTCGAGAATGAGGCCGCTGCGGGAAATGACAGCGCCGAGCTGTTCGAGGCGGCGCTGCTCGATGCGCTGGCGCGTCGGCGCGACGCTGAACTCGAGCGAGGGGTGTGCCTGGTGGGTCCGCACCGCGACGACCTTGAGTTGCGGCTCGGTGATCAGGTTGCGAAAGGCTTTGCAAGCCACGGGGAATCGTGGTCCATGGCGTTGGCGCTGCGGCTTGCGGCATATGAGCTGCTGCGGGCGGAGGGTGGCGACCCCGTACTGCTGCTCGACGATGTGTTCGCCGAACTCGACAATGCTCGGCGCAAGGCGCTGGCCGCTGTCGCTGCCGATGCGGAACAGGTTCTGGTCACCGCCGCGGTGCACGACGACATCCCGTCCGATTGGGATGCACGACGAATCGACATCATCATGCGCGACGAAGACGCGGGCACGGTTTCGATGGTGCAGCCATGACACCCCGAGACGAGGACGACCGCAATACGGATCGCATCGCGCAGGGAGTCGAGGCGATGACTGACGAAGACGACACCGAAACCGGGCCGCCGGCCCACTTAGCCGGGCTGGCCGGGATGGACCTGGTGCGACGGACGCTCGAGGAGGCACGCGGCGCCGCGCGGATACAGGGCAAGGATGTCGGCCGTGGTCGCAATTCACCGGGCCGCCGCCGCGTCGCCGGCACCAGCCGACGTCGCTGGTCGGGTCCGGGTCCGGACTCGCGGGACCCCCAGCTACTCGGGTCGGCGACGCGCGACGTGGCTCGCAACCGCGGCTGGTCGGGGCGGGTTGCCGAGGGTTCGGTGTTCGGCCGGTGGTCGGGGGTGGTCGGTGAGCAGATTGCTGCCCACGCCATGCCGACGTCGCTCAATGACGGTGTGCTCATCGTGTCCGCCGAATCGACGGCATGGGCCACGCAGTTGCGGATGGTGCAGGCGCAACTGTTGGCCAAGATCGCCACGGCGGTCGGGGACGGCGTGGTGAGCTCGTTGAAGATTGTCGGTCCGCTGGCCCCGTCGTGGCGCAAAGGGAGGTATCACATCGCCGGCCGCGGGCCGCGCGACACGTACGGATGAGCCGGTTGGCTGAGAGCCGCCAGAAGGCCGCGATCTTAGTTCTCAAGCGTCTTGACGCACCTCGGATCGAAAAATTCCACAGACGGCGCGAATAGATGGGTAGAAACGCCGCCGCAGAATCGGTGCGGTGGCGATCGGACGGTAGACTAATCACAACACTTGCCGGCGGTAACCACTACCGCCAGAGCACCACCCCCATCCAGAGAGTAGGGAACCTTCCACCCGTGGCTGCTGCGAAGAAGAAAGCACAACAGGAGTACGGCGCCCAATCCATCACGATTCTCGAGGGGCTGGAGGCCGTCCGCAAACGTCCGGGCATGTACATCGGCTCCACCGGTGAGCGTGGTCTGCACCACCTGCTGCAAGAGGTCGTCGACAACTCGGTGGACGAGGCGCTGGCAGGCTACTGCGACCGGATCGAGGTGACGCTGCTGGCCAACGGCGGCGTCCG
>DASQCE010000263.1:0-13889 GCA_035634855.1 Mycobacterium sp. | reverse complement strand
TCCGGGCTACCCGGACCCCGCGGCCTGCATCCAGTTCGGCGGCGACTTCGCGTTCGGCTCAGCCGCGTGGCAGATCGCCGAGGCGCACAGCCGCCACGCCCCGACCTACCTCTACCGTTACGACTACGCGACGCGCACGCTGCGGTGGTCGGGCCTTGGCGCCACGCACGCCACCGAGTTGTTGGCGGTGTTCGACGTCTACCGCACGAAGTTCGGTCGGCTGCTCACCGCCGCGGCCGACCGGCGCTCCGCGCTGCGCGTCAGCGACGACGTGCAGGCGCGCTGGCGGGCCTTCAGCCGTACCGGCGTGCCCGGCGAGGACTGGCCCTCTTACACCAGCGCCGACCGCGCGGTGATGGTGTTCGATCGGCGTCCCCGCGTCGAGTACGACCCGTACGCCGACCGCAGGCAGGCGTGGGAAGGGTTCTCGCTGGTCACGGGCTGACGCCCTCGCCGAATCGGCTGCGCGGCGTGGCGCGGATGTGATTGCGTAATCCCGTGGCTCATCCTTTGGATCCGCTCTCCGGCGAGGAGTTCAGGGCGGTCGCGTCGATCCTGCAGCGCGAGCACGGCGTTGTTGCCGGAGCCGGAGGGCCGGCGACATCAAACCTCGGCTGGCGGTTCGCGTCGATCGAATTGGCCGAACCGGGCAAGACGGAACTACGGGCGTTCGACGACGGTGGACCGCCGCCGCCGCGACGCGCCGAAGTGATCTGCCTGCAGCGGTCGAACAACGCCACCTACAAGAGCTTGGTGTCCTTGACCGACGATCGCGCCGAGTCGTTCGAGCACATTCCGGGCGGGCAGGCCAACTTCACCGTCGATGAGTTCGTCGAGTGCGACCAGTTGCTGCGGACCCATCCCGACCTCATTGCCGCGCTGGCCAAGCGCGGTGTCACCGACATGGATCTGGTGTTCTTCGATACCTGGACGTATGGCGATGCGGTAGCGCCGCCGGAGTACCGCGACCGGCCGGACATCTGCCACACACCCAGCACCAGTGCGCACCACTGACGTCGTGGAGCGGCCGGCCGATCTGACGGTCGAGTGGCTCACCACCGCTCTGGGCGTACCGGTGAGCGACTTCACGTTCGAGCGCATCGGCACCGGCCAGATGAGCGAGTGCTACCGCGTCGGGCTGACCTACGCGGACGGCGACGACGGCCCGAATTCGGTGGTGCTCAAGGTCGCCGCCATCGACCCCGTGAGCCGGCAGACGGGCCTCGCGCTCGGCCTGTACGAACGCGAGGTGCGGTTCTACACCGACATCGCACCGGGCCTTGACGGGCCGATCGCGCCGTGTCATCATGCCGCTTTTGACGCCGAGACGGGCGCCTTCCACCTGCTGCTTGGCGACGCGGGTCCGGCCGTCGTCGGCGACGAAATACGCGGTGCGTCAGTAGAACAGGCCATGCTGGCGCTGTCGGAATTGGGCCGGGTGCACGCACCGCTGCTCGGCGACAGCGCGAGGACGAGCGCCGACTGGCTCAACCGCGAGTCGCCGATGAACCAGGCGCTGATCGGGCAGCTGTATGCCGGGTTCTTCGAGCGCTACCGCGATCGGATCGCGCCGGAGCATCGCGAGGTGTGTGAGCGGCTTGTCGCAAGCTTCGACGCTTACGTCACAGCCGAGGCCGCGCCGCAGCGCGCGCACGGTCTTGTCCACGGTGATTATCGCCTTGACAACATGCTGTTCGGCGAGGCCGGCGCCGACCGCCCGCTGACGGTGGTGGACTGGCAGACCGTGTCGTGGGGTCCGGCGATGACCGACGTCGCGTACTTCCTCGGCTGCGCGCTACCGGACCAGCTTCGGCGCGATCACTATGAGGCGCTGCTGCGGGCCTACCACGACACCCTCGGAGCGGACGCGTTGATCAGCCTCGACGACGTGCGCGACGCGGTGCGCAGGCAGAGCTTCTTCGGGGTGATGATGGCGATCGTGTCGTCGATGCTCGTCGCTCAGACCGACCGCGGCGACGAGATGTTCATGGTGATGCTGCGGCGCCATTGCCAGCATGTGCTCGACACCGATGCGCTGGCCGTCCTGCCCGACCCCTCGAAATATCCTGCCGCCGAGCCTCTTACACCCGCCGGTGATGACGAGGCCTCGCATGCCGCGACGGATGAACCGCTCTGGAACGAGAGCTGGTACTTCGACTTCGCCGACCCGGGTCAGGGTGTCGGCGGCTGGATACGGCTGGGGCTCTACCCGAATCAGCGGACCGCATGGATCAACGCGCTGTTGTGCGGCCCCGACATGCCGACGGTCGCGATCAACGACTTCGAGGCCGCGCCGCCCGACGATCCCGGCGCGGTTAGCACCGACGCGGTCGACCTCGCTCTGACCGCGACCGAGCCGTTTCAGACATACCCGGTGACACTGCGGGGGCAGGGCCATGCCTACGACGATCCGTCCGCGCTGTTACGCGGGGACCCTGGCAGGCCCGTCGAGCTGGCAATGGACCTGGTGTGGACGACGGCCGGCACGCCGTATCAATACCGGATCACGCCGCGCTATGAGATCCCGTGCACGGTGTCCGGCACGATCACCGTCAACGGCAGAGAGGTCGACGTGCGTGAGGTTGCCGGTCAACGCGACCACTCGTGGGGGGTGCGCGACTGGTGGGCCATGGACTGGGTGTGGAGTGCACTGCATCTCGACGACGGCACGCACATCCACGGCGTCGACATCCGAATCCCCGGCGCCCCGCCGATCGGCATCGGTTATCTGCAGCCCACGGGCCGGCCACTGATTGAACTGCAGGCCGTCACCGCCCGTGAAACCTTCGGCGACAACGGCTTACCGCAAGCGACAACGATCGATTTCGGCGACCTGACCACCACCATCGACATCCGCGGGCACGCACCGGTGCTGTTGACGTCGCCCGACGGGCGAGTCAGCCACTTCCCGCGGGCCTGGGCAACGGTCACCACCGACGACGGCCGCACCGGTGTCGGCTGGGTCGAATGGAACCGCAATATTTCTTGACCGCGACAGACCGTGTCTGTACGTCGACACGCCGTGAGGTCCCGTGCAAACAAGGTCGCTCGCGGCAATCTAAAAGAGTGTTGAAATCCATTGCCCGACGGCTTCCGGCCAGACCGCCGGGATGTCGCAGGAGCAGTTGTGAGCCTGATCGGTGTTGGACTGATCATGTACGGTCCGCGCTGATGCGGATCATCATCACCGGCGGCAACAGCGGCGTCCTAAAGGCGACGGCCAGAAGGCCGATCGGGCGGCCGCCGATATGCTGGGCGATGTCGAGGTAGCCCACCTCGATCTGGCCGATCTCGCAAGTGTGCGCGCATTCGCTGACTCCGTCGAAACCGTTGATGTCCTGGTCAACAACGCGGGCGTGATGGGCCTGCCGCTGACTCGCACCGCTGACGGCTTCGAGGCGCACATGGGGACCAACCACCTCGGCCACTTCGCCTTGACGTGTCTGCTCGGCAGCAAGATCAAGGACCGGGTGGTCTCGGTGGCCAGCGCGATGTACCACTTCGCTCAGATCCATATCGACAACCTGAACTGCCAGACCCGCAGGTACTCGGCGACGGTGGCCTATGCGGAGTCCAAGCTGGCCAACCTCCTCTTCGTCCGTGAGCTGGCGGCCCGTGGCGTCCGGGCCTACGCGTCGGATCCCGGCATGACCGATACCGGTATCACCAGAAGCCTCGCCAGCCGGCTGCCTGTGGGTGAGCGCAATCCGGTATGGCGCATCTTGCAGAGCCCGGACCAGGGTGCCCGGGCGAGCGTTCAGGCGTTGACGACCGATCTGCCCAGCGGAACGTATCTGGCGCCGCGGTTCAACCAATGGGGCAGGCCGCGGGTCACCGGTTTGCGCAAGAAGGCCCGCGATTCAATGGCGGCCGGTCGGCTCTGGGAATTGTCGACCGAGCTGACGGATTGCGACTGGCCTCAAGACAGGTGGGCGCTGTCGTCGTGAAGGTCGTCGCGGCCCAGTCCCATCGGAGTCGCGGCGGGTACATCACCCGCGGCGACGACCTTCCGCGTGATCGGCGTGAGCGCCAGGAACAGCCTCTCGACCTCCTCGTCGTCGAGCGAGTCAAGCGCCGACAGCGCCAGCCGATCGGTGGTGTCCTCGATGCGCTGCTTGAGGTCGCGGCCGGCATCGGTGAGTGCGCCGTCACCATCGAGTATCCCGCGGCGGCCCAGTAGCTCGCGGTAGTGGTCCCATTGCTCGTCGTCGTAGTCACGGCTGCGCATGATCATCTCTTTTGGCACCCGGCCAGCGGCGGCGTGCAGCAGGTTGCACTCGCGGCCCGACACGCCGAGCGTGGCGAGCACGGCCACGTGCCCGTCGCCACGCTGTTCGCGCAGCAGCGTCACCGCGTGCCACAACCTGCCGACGGGTTCGTCCGGCCAGTCCAGCGCCGCATTCGCCGCGAACAACGGCCGACCGTCGATTGGCGCGCTGCGCGCGGCTTTTTCGGCCAGGTCCGCCGCGGCGACGGCGTCGTCATCGGTCACGCCGTAGCGGCAAAGCGCCGCCACTGCCGATTCCTGGCGGGCGCGCAGCGCGTCCGTCGGCGACGCGACGTCCCATGCCGCAGGGAGCGCCTTCGCGACGCGTTCGGGAGCGAAGTTGTAGAACGTGGCGGTGACAACCGCCGTCGGCACCACCCCGAAAGGGGCGGACCGAGCGGCGAAGTAACCCATCCAAAATCCGCGAAATCCCAGCCCGTCGAAGGCGGTTCGGGCCTCGGGAGCGAAGTAGGTGACGGCGTGCACCGGTTCGAAGCGATCAAAGAAGCGGCGCGCAAGCGAAGGTTGTCTACCCACTTCCGCAGTTAACCATCACACCCGCGGCCAACTTGCTATGGTCCGTGCCAACGCCCGGATGGGCGCACGGCAGCAACGGTCCAGGAGGCGGCCCTTGGATACGGTCTTTACAGCCGTGGGCGCAGTCGCGACCGTGTGGGCAGTGGTCTCGGCCTGCGATGCCAGCGCCGGAATCGGCGGCAAGCCGGCCGTCGGCAAAGAAGCCCTGCAAACCGACATCGCCGCTCGGCTCGCCAACGCCGGCCAACAGCCGCAATCGGTGACGTGTGAACAAGACTTGGTCGGCGAGGTCGGCAAGACCGCGCGCTGCGAGGTGGTGATGAGCCCGACGAACAGCTTCGAGCCCGTCATCACGGTCACGGGTGTCGACGGGAACACCATCAACTACGAGATGAGCCCGGCGCTGTCGAAAGAACAGCTCGAGAAGGAGGTCTCGAGGCTCGTCGCCGACGCAGCTCATGCGCAGGTCGCGTCGGTGTCGTGCGAATCGGGTCTGGAAGGCAAGGTCGGCGCGACGTCGCACTGCGAGGTCGACCAGGGCGGCCTCAAGTTGCGACGCACCGTCGAGGTCAACACGGTTGAGGGTCTGATGATGAAACTCGACGTGGTGCCGGTGCTGACGAAAGCGGAGGTCGAGAGTTCGCTGCTCAACGACCTCGCGATCCAGACGCGGCGGCGACCCGACTCGGCGAGATGCTCGGGCAACCTGGAGGGCAGACCAGCCAACACCGTTGAGTGCACCGTCGTCACCGGGCCGGACACGGCGTCGTTCATCTTGATGGTCACCACGGTCGAGGGTGACAAGATCAACTACACCTATACACCCGGGCCCTAGGAAGGCTCCGAAAACTCTTCGGCCACAGCCGTTACCGCCTCATCAATGATCGCCCGCATGGCGCGCTCAGCGGCTTCCTCGTCCCGCAGCCGGATCGCGCGCGCGACCTGATCATGCAGCTCGATGGCGGCAGGGTTCGGCACGTCAGGCATCATGCCGTGGTGGGTGCGGCCGGTGAGCACTTCGGCGACGACACCGTTCAGCGCCCGGAACATCTCGTTGCCGCTCGCTTCGAGCAGCGTCTGGTGGAAGATCTTGTCTGCCGCCAAATACGCCTTGAGATCTCCCGAGCGGCCATGCACCACCATGTCTGACACCGCGGCCGCCATAATCCGGCACTGGTGCGGGTCGGCGCGTCTCGCGGCCAGCGCTGCGGCTGCCGGTTCGACCCCCCGCCGCAGCTCCGAGAACGACACCAGCTGGGCGGCGCGGTCGCCGGCCTCGAGCCGCCACCGAATCAGCCTGGGATCAAAGACATTCCACTTGTGGGCTGGCTGAATCGTGATGCCTACCCGGCGTCGCGATTCGACCATTCCCATCGACTCCAGGACGCGGATCGCCTCGCGGGCGACGCTGCGGGACACGCCGTGCCGCGCGCTGACCCCGTCGAGCGTGAGCACCTGCCCGGGCGGGTACTCCCCGGAAACGATCGAGGTGCCCAGCGCGGTGAGCAAATTGCCGTGCAGAGCGCCGACGTTTGCCTCGATGGCCACGCATACATCTTGTCATAGCTTCGCTGACGATATAAAAAAACATATGATTTCGACATAGGGTTGCAATCGTATGACTTTTGAGGCATTCTGTGTGACGTCAAGCACAACTGGGTAGGGGGAGAGGATGGCGTCACCAATCGTCGTCATGGGCGTTCTGGCTCCGGTAAATCGACCGTCGGTGCGGCTTTGGCGCAGCGCCTGCGGGTGCCGTTCGCGGACGCCGACGACTTTCATCCACCCGCCAACATCGCCAAGATGACGGCCGGTCAACCGCTCGACGACGACGACCGCTATCCCTGGCTCGAGGCGATCGGGGAGTGGCTCGCCCAGCATTGCGGCGACGGCGGGGTGATGAGCTGCTCGGCGCTGCGGCGCAAGTACCGCGACCAACTACGCCGCCATTGCCCCGACGTCGAGTTCCTGCATCTGTCCGGCACACCCGAGGTCATCGGCAAGCGACAGGCCAGCCGGCCCGGACATTTCATGCCCGCGTCCCTGGTGGCATCTCAATTCGCCACGCTCGAGCCGCTCGAGTCCGATGAGCGCGGCATCGTCATCGATGTCGACCAGAACATCGATTCCATCGTCGACAACTACGTCGCCTTATCCCCCACGCGCGCAACCGAACAGGAGAACCGATGACTTCAGAAATCGGGCCGGCCATCACGATCCTGGCCGCCGACACCAAGCTGGTCGAACCCGTTGCCGCAGGCTGGCAGCTGATCCTTGCAGCGGCTGCCGGTATCGCGCTGATCGTCGTGCTGATCACCGTGGCGAAGCTGCACCCGTTCCTGGCCTTGATTTTCGGCGCCTTGACGGTGGGCATTGTTGCGGGGCAGAACCCGGGCGATGTCCTCGACTCGTTCGGCAAGGATTCGGCGACACGGCGGCGAGCGTCGGCATTCTGATCGCCCTCGGTGCGATGTTCGCCAAACTGCTCGCCGATTCCGGCGGGGCCGACGAGATCGTCGACACCATCATCGGACGCGCATCGCCGCGGGCATTGCCGTGGGCAATGGCGTTGGTAGGTGCCATTATTGGCCTGCCGATGTTCTTCGAGATCGGCCTCGTGCTTTTGATGCCGGTCATCTACCTGGTCGCCAAGCGGTCGCAGCTCTCGTTGATCACCGTCGGAATCCCCGCGCTGGCAGGGCTTTCCGCCATGCACGGCCTGGTGCCGCCACACCCCGGGCCGTTGACTGCGATCGGTCTCCTGCACGCCGATCTCGGCGTCACGCTGGCGTTGGGCGTGGCCGTCGCGATCCCGACTGTGATCGTCGCTGGCCCGCTGTTTGGCCGCCTCGCCGGCCGTTGGGTGGTTCTCGACGTGCCGGATCGGTTCGAGGCCGACGATTTCGCCCGGAACGGCGTTGGTTCGGTGACCACTGCGGCGGCGGGCGCCGAGGGGGAGGGCACGACGACCCAAACCGCCACCCGCGTTGAGCGCCAACGGCCCAGCTTCGGCATCACATTGTTCTCCGTGCTGCTGCCAGTCGGGTTGATGACGGCTAAGGCGCTGGCCGACATTTTCATCGACGACGAAGGCAACCCGCTGCGCCAAACCTTCGACATTCTTGGCCGTCCGCTCGTGGCGCTGTTGATCGCGGTTGTGGTCGGCATTTTCACACTGGGCCGCGGCGGAGCGATGACGCGCGATCAGATGGTCAAATGCCTCGAGACGTCGCTACCCCCGGTCGCAGGCATCATCCTGATCGTGGCCGCCGGCGGCGGCTTCAAGAACGTACTGGTGGACACTGGCATCGGCACTATGCTCGCCGATTGGGCGAAGAATACGGGCATCTCCGTCATCCTGCTGGCTTGGGTATTGGCCGTATTGATCCGGCTCGCAACGGGTTCCGCGACCGTGGCTACCATTACCGCGTCGTCGCTGATGCTGGGTCTGGTCGAAGGCATGAGCACAGGCCAGGTTTCGTTGGTCGTGCTCGCGGTCGGTGCAGGCTCGCTGTTCTTCTCCCACGTCAACGACGCCGGTTTCTGGCTCGTCAAGGAGTATTTCGGCATGAGCGTGGGTCAGACCATCAAGTCGTGGTCGATCATGGAGACAGTGCTGTCGGTCACCGGGCTGGTGCTGGTGCTGCTGCTCGGGATCGTGATTTGACGATCGCCTAGCGCCGAATCTGTATTCCAGCAGGTCTGTTCTCGCGATCTTCTCCTGCTGGAATACAGATTCGCGGCAATCAGCCCTTGACCACCTGGGTGCCGCCCGCGAGTTCGTCGTGCTTGCCCTGCTTGGTCGGGCTGCCATTGATCGTCACCGCAATGACGATCACGGCGATCAGCAGCAACAGACCACCAATGAACGGGATGATGTTGAGCAGCGTCCACACGTTGCGGATCGCGGACTGCTGAACGTCGGGCTTGGGCGCCCCTCCGGGCCCACGTACGCTCAGTCCCAGCACCTTCTTGCCGGGTGTCCATCCCTGGGTGCTCTCGAAGGCCAGGAAGTAGACGAACATCAGCAGGCCGGAGAAGAGGCCAGTGACCCAGTAGTTCGTCTGCGCGCCGATCGCTGACGCGATCACGAACGCGACAACGTTGACGATGATGCCGTCGATCAACCGAGCGGCAAATCGCAGGCCGAGACCGCCTGGTTGTTGACCGCGCGGTGGGGGATACCCGCCGGGTTCGCCGTACGGTCCTGGCTGGGGTTGAAAGTCACCGCTTGTCATCGGGCAAATGTACCGCCCACAAGGGAAACCGCGAGCGGTTTGACGCGCGCAGATCCCAACAACCGATCATTGCCCCGCAACGAAATTCGGGGTTACCGCCAGCGGCTACGCTGCTCCTTGGCCTGGGTGCGGGCGGTGTCGGCAAGTTCGCCGGCGCGTTCGCGAGCGGTATCCGCTAGTTCGGGGGCTCGCTCCCGGGCGACTTCGGCCCAGTCCGCGCCGCGTTCACGGGCCGCCTCGGCCAGCACCGGTGCGCGTTCGCGGGCGACTTCGGCCCACTCGGCGCCACGTTCGCGCGCGACGTGTGCCAGTTCGCGGCCGCGCTCGGCGCCGACCTGCAGACCGTGTCCCACCTTTTCGGCCAGCGCGCTGTCGGTGAGCGCACCTCCGGTCGCCGCGCCGACAGGCAGGGCCGCGGTGACGGCCTCGGACACCTTGTGGGCGGCGCGACGGCCACGCCAGCCGAGGGATGGTTTGCCCTCGGTGTCAACGGCGGCGATGATCAACCCACCGATCAGGCTCACGTCGGTCAGGAACGCCCGACGTTCGTCGGCCTTGCGGTGCGGGTCGGACTCGCTCCAGAACGTATGTCCGCCAAGGCTTCCCGGCACGACTGTAAGTGCCAGCGCCGCCGACGCCAAGCGCGGCAGCTTGCCAGTGGCGAGTAGCAACCCGCCACCGATCTGCACCGCGGCGTTGACGCGGGCGACCGCCTCGGCGTTGGACGGAACGTTTGTGCCGACGGGATCCGGTAGCTTGCTCAGACCCTCGATCGTGGGGCGGGCCGCGTCGGCGGCAGGTTTGGGGCTGCGCAGAGCATCGATTCCGCGGCTGATGAAAATTGCCGAGAGCATCGGGCGCGCGATTCGTCGGATCAACATGGGGCCTGAGTTCCCGCGGCCGGCGTGACGCAAACGTCAGTAGCGATTGTCCTTGTCGCTGCGTCCGAGCAACGGCATGAGGTACCAGAACGCGGCCAGCGCCAGCAACGTGCAAGCGCCTGCGATCCAGGCTTCTGTCGCGCCCAACACGGCGTCGAAGATGACGACGGCCACCCCGGCGAGGGCGACGCCGAGCAGCATCATGCCTATCATCGCGTAGCTGTGTGCGGCCGACACCACGGTCTTCAGGCGGTGCTGGCGAAACAGCAGGCGATGCATGCTCACCGGCGCGATCAGCAACACGGTCGCGCCGATCGAACACGCCACGGTGACCAGATAAACCGTGCGCATCACGCCGTCGAGCTGGGTGAACCGCTGCTGAAACGGCAGGGTCAGGAGAAAGCCGGTGAGCAGCTGCACGCCGGTTTGTGCCACCCGCAACTCCTGGAGGAGGCTGGACCAATTACGGTCCAGCCGTTGCGCTTCCGTCTCGTCGCGATCCCGATCCCACTTTTGGGCCCCGGGATGCTCGATGTCCTCCACGCGGCAATTCTGACAGCACCTGCGATCGCGATGCCGCGATCAGGGGACATTCATGCGGCATAGCGCAGCAGTGTGATACCCGACCGGAACGACTTCGGCGGCTCCACCAGTGTCAACTTTGGAATTGCCGTCCCGCCGGGAAAGAGCCGACGGCCGCGGCCCTGCACCGTCGGATAGACAAACAACCGGTATTCGTCGACCACGTCGGCCGCGATCAGCGCGTGCGCCAGGCTGATGCTGCCGGTCAGCACGATGTCCTTCCCCGGCTGCGACTTCAGCGCGGTCGTCTGCTCGACAGGGTCGCCGGCCAGCATGGTCGAGTTCTCCCACTGCGGATCGCTCATCGTCGATGACACCACGTACTTGGCCACCCGGTTGAGGTATTCGGTCACGCCGGTTGGGTCGTCGGTCTGTTTTGGCCAGTAGCCGCGGAAATCCTCAAACGTCTGACGCCCGACCAGCAGTGCATCGGCCTGTGAATCCTGGCGATGCGACTCCTCGAGGAGATCCTCGTCTTGCAGCTGCGGGTCGAACCAGTCGTCGAGCATCTCGATGGCCCCGTCCAGCGTGATGTTCTGGGTGATTACAAGGTTTCGCATATGAGTACTGACATCACGGCGCCGGTGAACTCATCGGTCAGCCGGCATCGCGGCCTGCCAACAGCAGCTGCGACAGGTGCGTCGTGGTCGCGACGCCGTCGTCGTAGCCACCTTCGCCGCCGAGGTCGTTCATCACGGCGAGCGTGTAGCGCTGACCCTTGCCCGCGAAGCCGGCGGTGTTGACGACCCACCTGCGATCCTCCAGCGACCAGCCGTCCTTATTGCCCGGTGCCATCGCCGGGCCCGCGCCCCCAAACGCCCCACTGCTGGTTGGGGTCGACGTGCTGGAGTTGATTGACGATGCTCGCGGTCGGCCGCGTCGTCGGCCGAGAATTCAGCATCGCGGCGATCAGGCGATTGTCGGCGTCGGTCAGCGTGATCGACCCGCGCGTTGGCGGGTCGACAGATCGACCACCATCGCCGGCTTGATGGTCGAGGCCGTCCACACCGGATCGGCCGCGTGGGTGTTGCGGTAAGCCGCGCCGGTCGTGCGGTCGCGCAACAAATAACCGACGACGCCGGGCCGCTTCGCCAGGTAGGAGTCGCCGCGGCGATGCGCGCAGCCATGTGTCCGTCCGCGCGCGACTGGCGCCACCGCCACCGTCGCCAACGCCAGCAGTGAAGCGGTGACCATGAGCCTTCGCACCGGAGTAGCTTCGCAGGCGTGGTACTCGTTGCGGGAATCGACTCGTCCACCCAGTCCTGCAAGGTGGTCGTCTGCGACGCGGATAGCGGTGACATCGTGCGGTCCGCATCGTCGCAGCATCCCGACGGCACCGAGGTTGATCCGCAGCTGTGGTGGTCCGCGCTGCAGGCCAGCATCGGTGCCGCGGGGGGTCTCGACGGGGTGGCGGCGGTGTCCGTCGGTGCCCAGCAGCACGGCATGGTATGCCTGGACGGCGCCGGTGTGGTAGTTCGAGATGCGTTGCTGTGGAACGACACTCGGTCCAGTGCCGCAGCCGACGAACTCGTCGAGGAACTCGGCGGGCCGGGCGAGTGGGCAAAACGGATCGGCGTGGTGCCGGTCGCGGCCATCACGGCGACCAAGCTGCGCTGGCTGGCCGACCATGAGCCTGCGTACGCGGATGCGACCGCGGCGGTCTGCCTGCCGCACGACTGGCTGACCTGGCGGCTGGGCGGCTCGACGGACATCACCATGCTGCGCACCGACCGCAGCGATGCGAGCGGCACCGGGTACTTCTCATCTGAGACCGGCACCTACCAGCCCGACCTGCTCGAGCTGGCGATGCGGGGGCGACGGCCCGCGCTGCCCACCGTGCTTGGTCCGAGGGACCCTGCGGGGCAGACGCCGGCGGGCGCGGTGCTCGGTCCTGGTGCGGGCGACAACGCCGCAGCAGCGCTGGGCCTTGGTGCAGGCACTGGCGACTGCATTGTTTCGCTCGGCACATCCGGTGTGGTGAGCGCGGTGGGAGAGGCCGCGCCGCACGACGCTGAGGGGATCGTCGCGGGTTTCGCCGACGCCACCGGACGGCAGCTGCCTTTGGTGTGCACGCTCAATGGGGCGCCCGTGCTGGCGGCGGTGGCGACGATGCTCGGCGTCGACTTCGACGAGTTGGATCGGCTCGCGTTGTCGGCGAACGCCGGTGCCCAGGGACTCACCTTGGTGCCGTATCTCGAGGGTGAACGGTCGCCGAACCTTCCCGGAGCCGCGGGAGCTTTGCACGGCGTGACGACACGTAATCTGTTGCCCGCCAACGTAGCTCGTGCCGCGGTCGAGGGATTGCTGGCGTCGATGGCGTACTGCGTCGACAAGATCTCAGCCCAGGGCGTCGAGGTGGAACGCATCATCCTGATTGGCGGGGGAGCGCGGTCGGAAGCGGTCCGGCGCATCGCCCCCGCCGTACTCGGCGCACCCGTGCACGTGCCGACGCCTGCCGAGTACGTCGCGCTTGGGGCGGCCAGGCAGGCGGCATGGACGCTGTCACAACAGGATTCGCCGCCGTCGTGGTCGTTCGGAGTGACCGCGTCTTACACGGCGGACCTGACGCCGCAAGTGATAGAGCAGTACCGCACGGCGCAGCCACTCACGCTGGGGCAGTGAGCCTCGGCTGGGAACGGCCGGGCCGACGGCGTGTTCCGTTGCCGTCTTCCGTTTCTCGACGTCACCGTGGGCCTGATCTGCGGTCGGGACGGAGTCGTGCTGATCGACAGTGGTTCGACGCTGCCAGAGGCGCGGGCGATCGCCGGAGACGTGCATTCCATGGCTTGCCGCGCAGTCAGCCATATCGTGCTGACGCACCACCACTTCGACCACATTCTCGGCGCCTCGGCATTCAAGACACCCGAAATCTATTGCGCGCCGCAAGTCGGGGTGACGATGGCGAAACGCAACGACCACCTGCGCGCCGACGCGTTGCGCTACGGCGCCGACACGGGGCGAGGTGGACCCTGGCATCGCTGCGCTGCGCGTGCCTCAGCTCCGCCGTCAACGACCTCGGCGATTGGGCGGTCTCGGTCAGCCATCCCGGTCGCGGCCATACCGACCACGACTTGATCGCCGTCGACGCCGACTCCGACCTGGTGTAGTGGCCGTCGACGCTGGAGCGTGTCCACGAGGCTGGCGTCGAGGACGCAGTGTTCGTGTCGGGCCTCGGCGCAGTGGTCGATGCGGCGTTCGTCCGCGGACAGCAGGCGTGACAGCTCCGCCGATTGTGACGAATTTCAATCGCCAAATGTGACATAGGTCATTGCCGGTTGGCGCGTAGTTAGGACAACCTAACAGTCCGTTTGTTTACCTAATGGCTGGGAGCGCGATGGCCGACTTTGAGTTCGCCTACGACCTGACCCTGGACGAGGCCCGACG
>DASQCE010000262.1:0-8478 GCA_035634855.1 Mycobacterium sp. | reverse complement strand
AAGACATTTACACCAATAGGGCGAATGACCTCACTGGCATTCTTGCATCGCTCGATCGAAGTTTGGCGACGTGGCAGGGTAATCGAGCCTTAGTCTTCAATGGCCCGCATGTGTGGTCGGGTAATGCCTCGAAGTCAGCAGCTGGTTCAGTGGACGGGACTACTAAGGCAATGGAGCAACACCAGCAGCAGCTGCGGGATGCCATAAGGTGGTGCACTGACGCGGCGAGCCACATCGTCAGCGCCAAAGACACGGTCACTACCAATGTCGCGGTTGGTCAACAAGAAATCCATTCGATCGAAAAAACGGCTGCAAAGACAAATCACAACCCGGACGGCGCAATTCGTGCGGTTGTCGAACGGAAGTATCGTGAGAATGTCGACACAATAAACGGCCTCGCGGTGGGATTGGGCGGTAAGCCTTACGTGCCAGAATCTCCCGTTGATAAGCCCATCAATCCACATCCAAATCAGCCTCGTGGAGAGCGTGGGCCTCAAGACCAAGGCCCGCAATTTGTGAGGTCGGATCGAGCGGCGACTCCCACACATCAGGCCGCAACACCAATACCACCAAACGCCCCCCCAGCGGGTGTCGCACGAGGGCTCCCCCCAGGGCCAGCCTGGTCTGATCAATCGGCAACCACCGGTAAGCCAAGTTCCGGTCCTTCGCCTGGTCAGAGTGTCGCGCCAGTCAGTACGACCGGCTCCTCCGGCGCAGCATGGTCGGATCGATCCGCGGTATCTGATCAGCCGGGTGTCGGTGCGCCAACGTCCGGTGTCCCGCCTGGCGCCGCGCCTCCGCCTCCTGCACAAGCCCCCGTCACAGCCGGTGCGCCAAGCTTGGGCGGTGGACCTTCGGGTTC
Organism: Mycobacterium sp.; assembly: GCA_035634855.1. Lineage (GTDB taxonomy): Bacteria > Actinomycetota > Actinomycetes > Mycobacteriales > Mycobacteriaceae > Mycobacterium. The sequence continues at coordinate 7,616 of DASQCE010000262.1, read as the reverse complement.
GCCGGGCATAAGCAGCCCCAGCTCGCCCCTGTCGTCACCGTCAGGCGGAGCCACAAGCTCTGCAGGCAGCCCGTCGGTGCACTCGGCCTCCGCCGGCACTGGCGCACAAGGCGCCGACGCCGCTAAGGCAACTGCAGGCGGTCAGCCCACCGGCCTTCCACCGCAGACTGCGCCCCTGACTCAGCCGCTCGCGAACACCCCGTTGGCCGCGCAGCCGCCCGCCCCCACGCCGCCTCCCGCTCCTGTGCCAATGCCCGACGCGCCTGCACCACCAGCCAGCGCGCCAGCCCCCTCGGCCCCCGCCGGACACGCTGCGCCGCCTCCTTCCGCAGGCGCCGCCCCCGGCGCTGGCACCTCGCCGGCGCCCGCGATGCCGCTCGGACCGCCACCAACGCCTTCGCCCGCGGCACCCTTGGCTCCTCCCGGTGCGACGGCGCCGGCCACCACATCGATAGGGCCCGGCGTCGCGCCCGCCTCCGCGGCCGGTGCGACCAGCGCTGTGGGAGCGCCTGCGCCCGTACCGGTTTCAGCCTCGCGCGCCGAGCGCGACGCGATCGCGGCGGCCGCGACCGCGGGAGCGTTGCGCCGCCAATCCACCGGCGGCGATCCGCTGCAGATGGCCCGTCGCATCGGCGCCGCCCTCAACGCCGAGCCCAACATCGACTTCGGCTTCTTCTGGGTGACCGCGGTGACCATGGAGGGCCTGATCGTCGTCGCCAACAGCTACGGCCTCGCCTACGTGCCCGAAGGCGTCAACCTTCCCGAACGGGTCCACATGGCCAGCGCCGACGAGTCCATCCCGGTCGGCGACCGCGCCAAGTGGGCGACATATCCCATCCTCGCCGTCCAGGGCTGGGCTCAACACCGCAACGTGCGGCTGCGCGCCGTTGTGGCCACCGAGGATCAGTTCAGGAACTTCGATCCCGGCACCGCAAAGATCACCCTGCAATCCGATGACATCCCCGACAGTGGAAAGATGCACGGCCGCAACCGCTTAGAGGTCATCGCACCAGATGCGGCGGCGCGCCTGGCCGGCGTCAGCGATAGCGGCCTGTCGGAGCTGCTGCCGGTCGCACCGTCCGACACAAACGCGCCCGCCGACGAGACGAGCAAGCTGTGGTTCGAGGTGATGAGACCGATGATGAGCACCAACCCCGATCGCGGGGTCGCGCATCTGGAGGCGTTCGTCAACTATGCCGAGCATGCCCACGAGCAGGCGTTGTATCGGGCGCACACGGCCACCGAGGCCGCCGCGCAACGTACCGCAATCGCCGACTGGGTCTACTGGCAGCATCTGAGCGTGCTGATTTCCGACGCGCTGGCCGGCTCGGCCGCCAAATGACACGGACACCGACGCCTTAAGCTGTCACGAGTGGGGATTTCCAAAGTCGAGCGGTTGATGAACCTCGTGATCGCGCTGTTGTCCACCCGCACCTTCATCACCGCCGAGCGCATCCGCGAAACCGTCTACGGCTATGCCGACAGCCCCAGCGACGAAGCATTCTCCCGCATGTTCGAGCGCGACAAGAACGAGCTGCGCGACCTGGGCATCCCGCTTGAAACCGGCCGTGTGTCGCAGTTCGACCCCACCGAGGGCTACCGCATCAACCGCGACGCCTACGCTCTGCCCGCCGTCGAGCTGACCGCCGACGAGGCCACCACCGTCGCCGTCGCCACCCAACTGTGGGAGTCGCCCGAGCTCATCACCGCCACCCAGGGCGCACTGCTCAAGCTGCGCGCCGCCGGAGTCGACGTCGACGCGGCCGACTCCGGCATCGCGATCACGTCGACAGCAGCGCTGCCCGGCCTGCGCGGCTCCGAGGACGTGTTGGGAATCCTGTTGTCCGCCATCGATTCTGGCCAAACCGTGCGGTTTCCGCACCGACCGTCCCGAAGCGACCCCTACACCATCCGCACCGTCGAACCGTGGGGCGTGGTAACCGACCGGGGCCGCTGGTACCTCGTCGGTCACGATCGCGACCGCGACGCCACCCGCACCTTCCGGCTCTCCCGCGTCGGCGCCGACGTCACCCCGATCGGCCCACCGGGCGCGGTGAAGCGCCCCGATGGGATCAACCTGCGCGAGATCGTCGACCGCGCGGTCGGAGAGTGGCCCAGCACCGGCCAGGCCCGCGTCTGGGTCGCCGACGGCCGCGGCACCGCGCTGCGCCGCCGGGCCACCGTCGTCGGCCCCCGGGCGGTGGGCGGCCGCGCCGGGGAGGAAATCACCGTCGACATCGGCATGTCCGACCGGCTGGCCCGCGAGATCGCCAGCTACGGCCCGGACGCCGTCGCGCTCGAACCGCAATCATTGCGCGACGACGTGTTGGGCCGCCTTCGCGCGCAGGCTGGCCAGACCGACGGGGTCACCGCATGACCGCCGTCTCGACCCGGCTGGTCCGGCTGCTCAACATGGTGCCGTACTTCCAGGCCAACCCGAAGATCACTTACGCAGAGGCGGCGACCGACCTCGGCGTCAGCGTCAAGCAATTGCGCGACGACCTCAACCAGCTGTGGATGTGCGGTCTTCCCGGCTACGGCCCCGGCGACCTCATCGACTTCGAATTCTCCGGCGACACAATTGAAGTTACGTTCACCGCGGGCATCGACCATCCGCTGCGGCTGACGTCGCCGGAAGCCACCGGCGTCCTCGTCGCACTGCGGGCCCTCCTCGACGTGCCCGGAATGGTCGACCCTGAGGCCGCGCGCAGCGCGATCGCCAAGATCGAGTCCGCCGCGGGCACCCTCGGTCAGGGAGCCGAAGCCGCCGTCGACGAACCCGCGCCTGTGGAAAGCGAGGCGGCCGCCGCCGTCCGTGCTGCCGTGCGCAACGGCCGCGCGCTGGCGATCGAGTACTACTCGGCCTCTCACGACGTGCTGACCAGCAGAGTCGTCGATCCCATCCGCGTGGTGCTGGTGGCCGACCACAGCTACCTGGAGGCGTGGTGCCGGTCGGCCGAGGGAGTGCGGCTGTTCCGATTCGACCGCATCGTCGACGCCAAGGTGCTCGACGAGTCAGCGGCTCCGCCGCCGCCGGCGGTGCAGGCCGGCCCAGACACCTCGCTGTTCGATGCTGACCCGTCGCTGCCGTCAGCCAGGTTGCTGATCGACCGGTCCACATCATGGATGTTCGACTACTACCCGCTGCGCGTGCTGCATGAGTTGCCCGACGGCGCCTGCGAGGCTGCGATGACCTACGCATCAGACGAGTGGATGGCCCGATTCGTGCTGGGCTTCGGCTCCGCGGTGCGCGTGCTCGAACCCGAGTCGCTCGCGCAGCGGGTGCGGGAGTCGGCCAGCGCCGCGCTGGCCGCCTACGAGGTCGGTGCGGACAACACCGGCGGGTAGACTCAGTCCAGACGTCTGGAGGTGACCAAATTGGGTGGTCTACAACCCTGGCACTGGTTAATCGTTATAGCCGTGTTCGTGCTGCTCTTCGGTGCCAAGAAGCTGCCGGACGCGGCCCGCTCGCTGGGTAAGTCGATGCGGATCTTCAAATCCGAGATCAAAGAGATGCAGTCCGACTCCAAGCCGGATGTTGAGGCGCCGCCGGCAAAGCCGATTGCCTCCGAACGCGCAGACACCCAGGCTCCCGACGCCGGGCAGCCGTCGGACAAACGCCCGGCCTGACCCAGGCCGAATCGTGAGCGCGGCTTGACGCCGCGTCTCTAGGCCGCGCCACTTCACAAGCCGTGCAGACCCCCGGAATATTCAAGAAACTCGATCCCCGCCGACGGCGGTCGCGGGTCAATCCCGACGGCACCATGTCGCTGGTCGAGCATCTGCAGGAACTGCGGAGCCGCCTGCTGATCGCGGTGGCTGCGGTGGTGCTGACGACGACCGTCGGGTTCTTCTGGTACAGCCACAGCTTCTTCGGTTTCCACAGCCTCGGCGAGTGGCTGCGAGGGCCCTACTGTTCACTTCCGGCATCCGCTCGCGCCACCATCGCGCCCAACGGGGAGTGTCGGCTGTTGGCAACGGCCCCGTTCGACCAGTTCATGCTTCGGCTCAAGGTGGCGCTGGCAGCCGGGATCATCCTGGCCTGCCCTGTGTGGCTCTATCAGCTCTGGGCCTTCATCACGCCCGGCCTGTACAGAAAGGAGCGCCGCTTCGCGATGGCGTTCGTTGCCGTCGGGGCGGTTCTGTTCGTCACCGGAGCCGTGCTGGCCTACATCGTGATGGCGAAGGCGCTGCACTTCCTGTTGACCGTCGGCAGCGATGTCCAGGTCACCGCCCTGTCGGGCGAGCAGTACTTCGGGTTCCTGATCAACCTGCTGCTGGTTTTCGGCATCAGCTTCGAGTTCCCGCTGCTGATCATCATGCTCAACCTCGTCGGGGTGCTCACCTATCAGCGGCTGAAGTCGTGGCGGCGCGGGCTGATCTTCGGACTCTTCATCTTCGCCGCGTTCGCGACACCGGGGTCGGACCCGTTCTCCATGCTGGCGTTGGCTCTGGCGCTGTCACTGCTACTCGAGGTCTCGATCCAGATCGCCCGCATTCACGACAAGCGCAAGGCGCGGCGTGCGGCGAACGAGGACGTGCCGGACGAAGTTGCGGCACCGATCGGCAGCGTCGAACCGATCGAACCGCCGACCGCCGTGCCCACACCGGGCCGGCTCGTAGTCGATGACGACGCCACTTAGCGGCCAACTGGCCAGCTTCGCGGGGCAGCTGTCGTTTACGCTGGACGACTTTCAACAACGCGCCTGCCAGGCATTGGAGACCGGGCACGGCGTGCTAGTGTGCGCACCGACCGGCGCCGGCAAGACGGTGGTCGGCGAGTTCGCCGTACACCTGGCGCTTGCCGCAGGCCGAAAGTGCTTCTACACCACGCCGATCAAGGCGCTGAGTAACCAGAAGCACAACGATCTGGTGGCCAGGTACGGTCCAGAGCGCATCGGCCTGCTCACTGGTGACCAGTCGATCAACGGCGATGCCGACGTCGTCGTGATGACCACCGAAGTGCTTCGCAACATGCTGTATGCGAATTCGCCTGTTCTATACGGTCTTTCGTTTGTCGTCATGGACGAGGTGCACTTTCTGGCCGACCGCATGCGGGGTGCGGTGTGGGAGGAAGTCATCCTTCACCTGCCCGACGACGTGCGGCTGGTGAGCCTGTCGGCGACGGTGAGCAATGCCGAGGAATTCGGCGGCTGGATCCAGACTGTGCGCGGCGACACCACCGTCGTCGTCGACGAACACCGCCCAGTCCCGTTGTGGCAGCACGTGATGGTGGGCAAGCGACTGTTCGACCTGTTCGACTACCGCGCCTCGGGGGCGGCGAAGTCCGGCCGCGAACTTCTCGTCGACCCTGAGCTGCTGCGCCACATCGCAAACCGCCGCGAGGCGGATCGGCTGGCCGACTGGCAGCCGCGCGGCCGGGGTCGTGGCCGCCCGAGCATCTACCGGCCACCCGGCAGGCCCGACGTAATCGGCACGCTCGACCGCGAAGGCCTCTTGCCCGCAATCACATTCATCTTCTCCAGGGCCGGCTGCGACGCCGCGGTCAAGCAATGCCTGCGATCGTCGCTGCGGCTCACGTCCGACGAGGAGCGGGTCCGCATCGCCGACGTCATCGACCGTCGCACCGCCGATCTGAACGAGGCCGATCTGGTCGTGCTCGACTATCACGAATGGCGCGAGGGCCTTCTGCGCGGTCTGGCCGCCCACCACGCCGGGATGCTGCCGATCTTCCGCCACACCGTCGAGGAATTGTTCACCGCCGGATTGGTGAAGGCCGTATTCGCCACGGAGACACTGGCTTTGGGTATCAACATGCCAGCCCGAACGGTCTTGCTCGAGCGGTTGGTCAAGTTCAACGGTGAGCAGCACATGCCGTTGACGCCGGGGGAGTACACCCAGTTGACGGGTCGGGCCGGTCGACGCGGCATCGACGTCGAGGGTCACGCGGTCGTGTTGTGGCATCCCGACATCGACCCGGCCGAGGTCGCCGGCCTGGCCTCGACACGGACCTTCCCGCTGCGCAGCTCATTCGCGCCGACCTACAACATGACCATCAATCTGGTGAACCAGATGGGCCCGACGCAGGCGCACAAGCTGCTGGAAAGCTCGTTCGCGCAATACCAGGCCGACCGCTCGGTGGTCGGGTTGGTGCGGGCCGTCGAGCGCGGTGAACGGGTACTCGACGAGATCGCCAATGAACTCGGCGGGCACGACGCGTCGATCCTCGACTATGTGCGACTGCGCCTGCAGATCTCCGAACGCGAACGGGCCCAGTCCCGGGCGTCGCGGCTGCAGCGGCGTAAGGCCGCCAACGACGCGCTGGTCGCGCTGCGGCGCGGTGACATCATCACCATCACACATGGCCGTCGCGGCGGCCTGGCTGTCGTGCTGGAGCCCGACCGCGACAGCGACGACCCGCGCCCGCTCGTGCTCACTGAAAACCGTTGGGCGGGACGGATTTCGTCGGCTGATTACTCGGGTGCGTCGGAGACGCTCGGCTCGATGCCGCTGCCGAAGCGGGTCGAACACCGCAATCCGCGGGTACGGCGCGATCTCGCGTCGGCGTTGCGCTCGGCTGCCGCCGGACTTGACGTCCCATCGGCCAAGGGCAAGCGCAGCGGCCCTCCGAAGGAGCGCGACGTCGATCCCGAACTGACCGGGCTGCGTGAGCAACTGCGCCGGCATCCCGCGCATGATCTACCGGACCGGGAAGCCAACGCCCGGCTGGCCGAGCGCTACCTGCGGATCGAACGGGACAACGAACAGATCCGGCAGAAAATCGCCGCGGCGACCAACTCGCTGGCGCGAACGTTCGATCGAATCGTCGTGCTGCTGACTGAGCGCGGGTTCATCGACATTGAGGACGGCGATCCAAGGGTGACCGACGACGGTCGTCTGCTGGCCCGGATCTACAGCGAGAGCGACCTGTTGGTCGCCGAGTGCCTGCGCAGTGGCACCTGGGAGGGACTGGACGCCGCCGAGCTCGCGGCGGTGGTGTCGTCGGTTCTGTACGAGTCGCGCGGCGATGCGCCGGGCGCGCCCGACGGAACCGACGTGCCTACCGGCACGCTGCGCCGCGCCCTGAACCAGTCGCGCCGGCTGTGGACCGAGCTGCGGGCCGACGAGCAGCGGCAGCGTATCAGCGGAAGCCGCGAGCCCGAGGGCGGGTTTGTGCCGGCCATCTACCGCTGGGCCACCACCGGTGACCTGACTACGGCGCTCGCGGCGTCCGACGCGTCGGGCACCGGGACGCCGTTGTCTGCGGGCGATTTCGTGCGGTGGTGCCGCCAGGTCCTTGACCTGCTCGACCAGGTCCGCAACGCCGCACCCACGCCGGCGCTGCGAGCTACCGCGAAACGCGCTATCAACGGCATTCGACGCGGCGTCGTCGCTGTTGATGCCGGGTAGTGTGTTCGCCAGCAGCGCGACCCGTGAGCAAGGAGAGACATGAGCGGACCGCAAGGATCTGATCCGACGCAGCCGTGGCCCGGTCAGCAGCCGGAGCAGGGCAAGGATCAGCCGTCAAGCGACCCGTCGGCAAATCAGCCGTGGCAGCCGCCGACCTCAGGGGCCGACCAACCGACCACCGCGGCGCCGACGTGGCAGCCGCCGGCGTACGACTCTCAGCAGCAACAGCCGGCCTACGACCCGCA